>JAFAPF010000280.1 GCA_019247245.1 Rubrobacter sp.
AGGGCAGTGACAAATGTTTGTGTACACAAACATTTGTCACTGCCCTGAGGTTTAAGGCTGGGAGTATCCCAATGATGTGTTTCACGTGAAACATTAGCCATAATGACAGAGCTTGAGCAGCTGAGGTCCCAGGCCGAAAGTTGGGGAGTGCACTTGAGCAACGCGCAGCTATCGATGATGGGCAATTATGCGTATGTTCTCGCAAGCTACGAGTTAGCTAGCGTCATCGGTCCCAAGGAGCGTGCCAAGATAATCCTTGAGCACTTAAGTGACGCTTTGAGTTGTTATGTAGTACAGGATTTACACTGGGTTAGTTCCGTCATAGACGTAGGAGCGGGAGGAGGATTACCTGGGATACCGTTGGGTATCGTGCGCTCCGATCTTCACGTAACATTGCTAGAAGCCATTGAGAAAAAAGTACGCTTTCTCAATTATGCACAGGCGGCACTAGGCCTCCCCAACGTAGGGGTGCTCCATGCGCGCGCGGAGGAGGCAGCAAAACAGCCTGCTTACAGAGAGGCTTTCCAGTTCGCGAGCGCCCGTGCGCTTGCAGCACTGCCGGTGGTAGTAGAGTACTGTGCTCCATTCGTCTGCGTCGGAGGTACCATCCTCGCGATGAAAGGACGGCTAGCAAAGCGGGAGCTATACACCGGGGTAGCAGCCTCGCGCGAACTGGGGGTAGAGTTCCGCGAGGTACGAGAAGTAAAGTATCAAGCACACCTTCCGCAGAAAGAGCGCAATCTAGTAGTGCTCGACAAAGTGGCCGCCACTCCTAGCAGGTTTCCCCGTAGAGTAGGGGTGGCAAAAAAAAGGCCACTAGGGTCTTAACCGGGAGAACAACCTGCACGAACCCCATTAGGCTACCAGGTATTGTGGTCTGAAGAAGCCTACCCCAGGCCGTTGGGCCCTTCGAACACTTTTGCCCAAAGACGGGGCGAGCTGTGAGACAGGCATGCTAAGATGCCGGCGGTGGCTACCGTAATTGCCATAGCGAACCAAAAGGGTGGAGTTGGCAAAAGCACCACCGCGATCAACCTGGCCGCCTATCTAGCGGAGTTAGGACAGAAGGTTTTGATCGTGGATATGGACCCTCAAGGCAACGCTACCAGTGGCCTAGGGATTTCGACGGGCGACGACGGCTGCATATACGACGTTCTTCTAGACGGTAAGTGCCTCGATCAAGTGGTAGTAAAGACCGAAGTCGACAACCTTGAGGTTGCGCCTGCTACTGTTAACCTCGTGGGTGCGGAAGTGGAACTCGTCTCTACACTGGCACGCGAATTCAAGTTAAAGCGCGCTCTAGAGAAATTGCCACCCGAGGCTTACGCCCGCGTATTGGTGGACTGTCCCCCGTCTCTGGATCTGCTTACGCTAAACGCGCTCACCGCCGCGGACGAAGTTTTGATACCCATACAGTGCGAGTATTACGCCCTAGAAGGCCTTACGCAGCTTATGAGGAGCATAAGGATGGTGCGGGAAGAACTAAATCCGGACCTGAAGATCAGGGGGGTACTCTTGACCATGTTCGATACTCGCACCAACCTGGCCCACCAGGTAGTCGACGAGGTGCGTACGTTCTTCGGAGATCAGGTGTTTCACACGGTAATACCCCGCAACGTAAGGCTGAGCGAGGCCCCCAGCTTTGGCTTGCCGGTAACCTTATATGCTCCAAAGAGCGTAGGCGCGGAGGCCTACGCCGCTGTGGCGAAGGAGGTCTTAAGCCGTGGTAGATAGGCGCGGGTTGGGTAGGGGACTATCGGCACTGATATCGGCCGGGGACAGCGTTGGGGGACTACGGTTCGAGGAAGTGCCCGTCTCGGCGGTTCGACCGAACACTCACCAGCCCCGCCGCTCTTTCTCGGAGGCAAGTATAAAAGAGCTTGCGGCTTCCATACGTGAGGTCGGTATCTTGCAACCACTCGTGATCCGCTCGACAGAGCGCGGTTTCGAGTTGATAGCGGGAGAGAGGAGGCTCAGGGCCGCAAGAGAGGCAGGTCTCGACCGGGTCCCAGTCCTAATACGGGAGGCTGAGGACAGCGAGTCGATGGAGATGGCCCTTGTAGAGAATCTGCAGCGGGAAGACCTCAACCCCCTGGAAACCGCGGCTGCGTACCAAGCCTTGATGGACGGTTTCGGTTTTACAAAAGATCAGCTTGCCCACCGGTTGGGGAAGAGCCGAGCCGCGGTTTCTAATACGCTACGTCTTACCCGTCTGCCAGAACGTATCCGCCTGATGGTGCTGGAGGAGCAGCTATCGGAGGGGCACGCCCGCGCGTTGCTCGGCCTGGAGACTGAGGAGCACATGCTCGGCGTAGCTGAGAAGGTGCGGGCCGATAAGCTCTCCGTTCGGAGAACCGAAGACTTGGTACGGGAGGAACTCTTAGGGAGGCCGCCGAGCCCGGAAGAAGGAGAACAGCTAGCCGGAGAGCAGGAACAGGCCGACCAATATGACGATGCGGCGCGTTTGATAGGGGAAATGCTGAGGTTGCCGACGCGTGTACGGGCGTTACGTAAAGGGGGGAAGGTCGAAATACGCTTCCGCAAAGAAGAAGAGCTGGAGACGCTGCTCACCCTGCTCACGGGCAACAGCAGAAGGGATAAAGTCTGATCGGTACATTTCTAACCCAGCGTCTAACAGTGTTTCGGCCCGCAAATTCGTATGGTCCACTATCCAATTTTGCACAAAGCTAATGTAGTTGGGACGCTGCTGGTGTTACGACGTGGCCGCCTTCTGGAGAGGGGAGGTATAACCAACGGGGTAGAAAGACAGTGGGCGCTCTGGTAGCCCTTATGACGATCACCTTGTTCTCCCGGAATCGAACCTCTGAACGTTACGGAAGTCGGATTTACCGGAGCCTGTTTGGAGGAAACGCAGGCCCGTGAGGGCTCGTACATAAGCCACTGTTCTAACGGCTAAACTGCCTGTATGCTAAAAACGCTCGAAGTAACTACACTCCATGCCTCCGGAGGTGCAGTATGGAAACCTCACGAGCCGACATGTTCCGCCAGCTCCTCAACAGGGACCCAAATAACTCCATGCTCCTCTATTCCATGGGCATCGAGCTATTCAAGAAGCAGAAGTATGCCGAGGCTAGGGAGTACCTCAGCCGAGCCATACGAAACAAGCCAGATTACTCCGTGGCTTACCGAACGCTCGGGCGGGTGTTATACGAACTCGGTGAGGATGCCGAGGCCCGCAGGGTGTTCGCCGAGGGGCGAAAGGTAGCTAGGAGTAACGGAGATCTCCAGACTATCAAGGAGATAGATGTTTTCGTACGCCGGGCAGAGAAGCGCGGTGGGGGAGAAGTCGGTACATCGTAAGAGAGGTGCCATCTCTATCCCAGCACTCGGCTTTCAAGCGCGACCCTAGCGACGGCCTCGGTGAGGAGCATGTTAGCTGAGATGAAAAGATCGTTGGCGTCATTATTAGTTACCTCTTGTTGTGCCTTCCGTCCGTACTTTCCCCTTCGAGTCCTTACTCCCGCTTCCTCGGGAGTTCCTTACGCTCTAATTAATACCCAAATGGGGTAACCCCAGCAAATCCTACCCTGCAGTGTGATTGTGTGTTGAGAAGGGCTTCGCTAGCTACGGCGCATCGTTATAAAATGCTCCACTGTGCAGGACGAAAGAAGGACAGCATGTGATGGCAGACTTCAGTAACCTGGCCGCCGCCTTCTTGGTGACGGGCTTCTTCGCCGGGCTTGTGTACGCTCTGAGGATGGCGACATGGGGTGGAGCTTTAGGGGGCTTCGTCGTGGGGGTCGTAGTCTATGCCTCCCTTGGATTACAGGGGTTCGCGGTCCTCACGCTCTTCGTAGTAGGCGGCTCTCTCCTCACCCGTCTCGGTTTCCGGAGCAAAGAGCGCCAGGGTGCTGCCGAAGCCCAGAAAGGTCGCCGCGGCGCCAGGAACGCCTTCGCCAACTGCGGCGTCGCCCTCCTGTGCGCTCTTCTTGCTGCCTTGACTACCTCCGGAGCAGTCGTAGCGGCCTTCATCGCCGCTCTGGGCGCCGCCTTCGCCGACACCGCAGAATCCGAGGTGGGGCAGCTCTACAGTCGCTCTCCGTATCTCATCACCACGCTCCAGGAGGTCCCGCCCGGGACGGACGGAGCGGTGTCCGTGCCGGGAACGCTCGCTGGGCTTGCCGCCGCGGGGCTCACCGCCCTTCTCGGTCTTGCGCTGGGGATTGTTACGGGACCAAGCATCATGCTTCTCATAGCGCTTGCAGCGTTCTTAGGAAGCGTGATGGACAGCCTCATAGGCGCATTGGTGCCGAGCGTCGGTAATGAGGTTACAAACGTCCTTTGCACACTCGTTGCAGCTGGGTTGGCTTTCTTTTTAGCGTAGTTTGCACTCCTTCGCGTGTTGCGGTATCCTCGGCGTTACGCATCTCGGTTGAAACCTCGATCATGTGCCATGCTACTTTCTATCTCCCATCTCGCACGCTCCGGCTGTCCGAGGCAACACTACCCTACGCAAAGGTCGAGGTTGGCGGCGCAGAAGGCGCTCTATACGCACCCGCAAGAGCCCCTTTATGTCCTTTATGGCTGTAGAAGATACATCCACCCGGCTGTCTAAATCCTCAATCCAGTCAACCGGTACCTCAGAGATGCGATAGCCCCCCTCTTCGGCTAGCAAGAGCAACTCTGTGTCAAAGAACCACTCTCCATCCTTGACTTGGAGCACCAGCTCCTGGGCCACACTGCGCTTTAGCGCCTTAAAGCCGCACTGCGCATCAGAGAAGCGGTTGGCGAACATCACTTTGATCAGTAGGTTGTAGCAGCGTGAGATTACCTCACGCTTCCACTGGCGCGTCACCATCGCCCCCTTAAGTAGGCGTGAGCCGATAGAAAGGTCGCTGTGCCCACTGGCCAGAGGAGCGATCAGCGGCAAAAAAGACCATAGGTTGGTGGAGAGGTCTACATCCATATAGGCGAGGACGTCGGCCTCAGAGGCGAGCCAAGCAGCCTTTAGGGCTCGTCCACGCCCTTTCTCTTTGAGGTGCAAAACAGAGACGTGGGGGTGGTAGGCGGTAGCCAGTTCACTAGCGAGGGCTAAGGTATTGTCGGTTGAGGCGTTGTCGGCTATTACCACTGACCAGCGATAAGGGAAGTAGGTCTCCAGGTAAGCGCATAGGGTGGGTATGCTCTTTGGTAGGGCAGCCTCCTCGTTGTAGACGGGGATAACGACTTCGACCGTAACCTGCCCGTAGGGGAGCGCCTCACTCCTCTGCGGTAGTGGTGTATTAACCACGAGGTTCTATCCTTTCTTGCTGACTTCTCAATCTCTTGCTCCTTACTTAGTTTGGGCCTGCGAACTATGATTAGCTTGTGAAGAACCTAGGGATTTTCATAGGTAGGTGTGCCGGACCTATCTAACCACTCTTTTTTGAGCCGATCTCCATTGCGACTGAAGAGGTAGAGGACTAGGCCACCAAAAACTACGATGCTCCAGTAGTTGATGAGACGAAAGAGAAGGGTGATGGCGCTGGCGGTGGGAACGTCCAACCCTAGCCACCCCAGCATCACCAACATCCCTGCCTCTGTGAAACCTAGTCCGGATGGGGTAATAGGCACCGTCGTTAGCAGCGAGGCAGCGAGTGCGACCACCAAAGCGCCTGCTACCGATACCGGTACGCCCACCGCCAGTGCTACTAAGTACAGCGTCATCCCCTCGATGAGCCACCCGACCACGGAGTAGACCAACAGCACAGGGAGCCGCCCGAACGAGCTAATGATGCCGTGCTCGAGGCGAGCATAATGAGCATGAAGACGCTTGGGCAGGATCCGCTCGAACACCCACCGTAAGCGCCGCAAGGCGAGTAGCCCCACGATCCCTATCACCGAGAGGATCAACCCAGCAGCTAGTGCTTGGGTGGCTTCCGTTGGCAGCGATGCACCGAAGATCACCAGCACACCCAAACCCATCATCACTGCCATCACCAGAAGATCCAAGAGCCTCTCGGCCAAGATAGTGCCTAGTGTGACCGCGAAGGAAACACCAGAGGTCTTTTTGAGCAGGTATCCACGATAGGCGTCTCCTAGCCGCGCGATGGTGATGCAGTTGGCGAACCAGGCTATATACATGATCCTGGTCAAGCCCAAGGTTGAGGGCATGGGGTGCCCGCTGGCATGCTCATAGCCTACGTTAGCAAGCAGCACCTTCCAGCGCAGGGCGCGAACGGGATACGAGCAGTAGAAGATCGCAAAGGCGAGCGCGAACAACCACGCGTCCGCCCCTCTTACGCTCGCCCATACCGCACCCCAATCTAACCCCAAGAGCTGCCTATACACCAGGTACAAAATGCCAAGCGCAAGGACAAAAGAGGCTATGTTGCGCACACGAAATACGCGCTGGGCAAGCGAAGGAGCGCTCGCTGCGTTCTCCCTTTGGGTCTTCTCCGGAGGTCTACTCGGCTCGAGCATACCTTGTGCTCTATTGTTGTGTATCATTGCTGGGAGCTTCCTGGGTCACAGTCATAGAGTGCTTGGGCCCTTCCCATCGGACCACCTCCACCCTGCTCCTCCTCGTCTTCTGGAGATTGCCACTCCTCCTGAGGTACCTTTTTACAGTTATCCTCCACCCAGCTCGTCGCCTCGTTGTTCTGGGCGCCCATGGGACCGCCTGGGGGAGGACCTTGAGAGGCCTCGCCCGACTCTTCCCTCTCGGCCCTTATCTGCTCCATACGCTCTCTATCGGGTATCAAGAAGAAGCGCACAGTGCCCTCGTCCACAAGCCCAGAGATCCGGTCGGTGCTTAAGACCGGATCGCGACCACTAAAACCACCTAGCGTGATCACCGGTGCGGGCTCATCGGTGCTCAGGATGATCGGAGAGGCACTCATAGAGTTGATGGTGCCAACTAGGTACTTGGCGTCAGCCCGGTTGGCTTGCAGATAATCCATCAGCGTGGTGTCTGCATTGCTGCTATTAGGACCACCTGGCCCTCCACCTCCCGGAGGACCTCCCGGACCACCGTAGCCCTCCTCCTCCTGTTGGACGGGACGAGGACCGGCACCGGCTAGTCCCCTCCCGCCGCCTTGCCACACGGTATAAGAGGTCCAGGCCATAGGAGCGATGAGGAGGGCTAGTACTCCTAGGGCCACCACGCCAGCTAGATAGGCAGGGGAGGAGCCTTGTGTATTGTTCGGCCGCCTAGGTCTCAGTAGACGCCCGGCTACCAGTACACCGACGGTGAACAAGCACAACCCCGCGATCACGGGTGGTAACCAAGGGGTCCAATCCTCATCATAGTGGGCCAGGATGATGTAGGTATGTAGAGCGGCCATGCCCAAAAGAGTCAGGGGCAAAAGCCACCCGCGCCAGCCCACTCTCCGGTAATCGCTCCAAAGTGCTACTACACCAACTCCCACCAGCGCCGCTACCGCTGGGGCGAGCATCACCATATAGTAGCGGTGAAACATACCGGCGACGCTGAAGAACACAGCCATCGTAAGCAGCCACATCCCCCAGAGTACTAGTGCTCCTTGGCGCTGATCGAGCGAGAGTTGGGGAAGGTTCTTCAAGAAGGAGACTACTCTCAAGAACCACCGCCTCCATAGCCGAAGTCCTTGAGGGGGTTGCTGGTTGATCGGCAGCTGAGGACGGTTCTGCCAGCTAGCTGCCAACAGTCCTACTACAGCTAGAGGCAAAAGCCATCCTATCTGTCCGGCGAGTTGCGTATCGAGAAGCCTTAAGGGTCCGGCTTCGCCATTTTCTCGGGCGCCACCTGGCCCGAACCCTCCGGAAGGCGTAGGGCCTTCCTGAGCGTTGTTCTCTTGCGCGGATTGCCCCTCGCTTTCTCCACCAGGCGCACCTTCCCTTCCCAACAGACGCTCCAGGCCGTTATAGCCGAGGGCTAGATCTAGAGCCGAGTTGTTAGAGCTAGAGCCCACATAGGGACGCTGCTCAGCAGGTGTTAGATCTACCGCCACCGCCCAAGAGAGTGAGACCCCCAACAACACCACCGTCGCAGCCCCAAGATGTATAAAGCGTCGCCTCCAGCTTGCTGAAGAGGCCACCAGATAAAACAGGTAGAGGGCGGGCAACACTAGATAAGCTTCTAGCATCTTCATGTTAAACCCTAATCCCACCACTACTGCCCCCACTAACAACCAGCGTAATCTTCCGCTCTCTACAGCTCGGATTACCGCCCAGGCTGCAACCAGCACGGTCAGCGTCAAAAGACCATCTGCGTTGTTGGTACGCTCTACACCCACGGCTACAGGGGTAATAGCCAAAGCCAGAGCGGCCATAAGCCCCGCCACAGGGCCAAACACCCTGCTAAGCAGGTGGTAGAGCAAAGCCACACACAAAACACCAGCGATTGCCTGGGGGAGCAGCAAGCTTAAGCCGCTAAAGCCAAACAGGTAAGCACTTGCAGCCTGTATCCACAGCCCCAAGGGGGGCTTATCCACTGAGACGAAGCCAGCATCAAAAGAGACAAAAAAGAAGTTGTGCCAGCTGGTTAGCATATCCTTTACAGCTGCAGCGTAATAGGAGTTGCCATATCCTGCCTCTGTTAGTTTGAAGAGGTTCAAGAAGGCGGACAGGAGCAGGATTGCAACCAGGGTGAGCCGTTGCCACGAAGAGGTTTTCATGGCTGCGACCGTACGCATCCTCTCGGAGAGGGGGATGCGTTTGCTACTGATCAACTCCTGGG
>JAFAPF010000273.1 GCA_019247245.1 Rubrobacter sp.
CGCCCAGCTCACCCAGGAGTTCTTCAACAGGGTCATAGAGAACCTTCGTAGTCAGGCGGAGGACACTAGGCAGATGGGCCAGCAGCTGGCCGAACAGCAGCAGCGTGCTAGTGAGGCAGGTCAGACGCTCACCCAGGAGTCGGTAAATGCCTACATGGACTTTGTCAACTCTATGTTCAGCTTTGGGCAGCAGGGAGCTCGAGCAGCCCAAAGGGGAGCCCAGGAGGCTCCGCCCCGTGGTGGTGGGCAGTAGTAAGGCTCTCTAGAGGCAAGTCGGGTCTCTGCTGAGACCAAAGAAGTGGGCCGGAGGACCTACACAGCCTAAGGACTCCGGCCCTTTATTTTCGGTGTAAATCAAGACCGCCACGAGTCCTCCGCCTCTAATTCTTACCACTCTACTCTATCTCGGTTTGTTCTGATCCTGCAGCCCCGGAATCGTCCGGATATATTTATGAGATGACTCTTAGCGATTTGCGAAGCCGCCTGGTGTCGGGGCTTTGGGAAGTGAAGATGAGCGCAAAGACCGTGTTTGCGATCGCGCGCTCCCTGCTCAGGACCGCCGGCGAAGCGGAGCCGCCGCCGCGGGGCTCGTACGTGCAGAGCGTTCTGGCCTCCTCGGCGGTGATCGCCTGGGTAAGCGACGAGCCGGACGTGGGCTGTGTGGAGTATGGAGAAACCCCGCAGCTCGGATGCAAGGAGGTCGATACCCGAGTCGACAGACACCATGCGGTCATGCTCTCCGGCCTTGAGCCCGGGTCGAGGTACTACTACCGCGCGATGGAGGCCGACGGATCGTCCGAAATGGGCTGCTTTCGTACCGCTCCCGTGGGCGAGGACTCCCGCTTCGCTTTCGCCGTGGTTGGTGACAGCGGCAAAGGAGGTAAGAGCCAGCTGGCGGTAGGCGAGCTGCTGGAGCGGTTGAAGCCCGACCTGATCCTACACACCGGGGATGTGGTGTATCCGAGAGGCGAGGAACGGCACTATGACCGGAGCTTTTTCGTGCCGTACCAACGACTCATCAAGGGAGTGCCTATTTTCCCAACCCTGGGAAATCACGACGTGGAGAGAAACAACGGCGCCGCATACCTAAAGAACTTTCACCTGCCTCGTAACAACCCGCAATGCTCGCCACGCTACTATTCCTTCGACTGGGGCAACGCGCACTTCGTTGCGCTTGACAGCGAGCTGTACCATAAGGACTATAGCGACAGCCCGGAGAAGCAGAAAGCCTGGTTGGAGCGCGACCTGAGGGAGACACGCCAACCCTGGAAGTTCGTGTTCCTACACAGGGGTTTGTACAGCTCTTCGAAGCACGGTGGCGATGAGGAGATACGCGAAGACCTCGAGCCAATATTTGTTCGCTACAAGGCGGATGTGGTTTTTAGCGGCCATGACCACGATTACGAGCGGACGGTACCGATAGAGGGGGTGACCTACGTAGTCACCGGGGGCGGAGGCAAAGATCTATACAGGGCACGTAGGAGCAAATGGACGGCTTTCTCCAAAAAGATCCATCACGCCGTACTCGTATGCATCAACGGCGAGTGCCTCTCCCTTGAGGCTATAGAGCCGGAGGGCAACGTGGTGGATCGCCTGAACCTTGATCAACCCTGAAAGGGTCGCAGCTGGAGCATTCGCGGCGTCTGTTCCCACCGTTGATACGCTTCTCGACGCGCGGTAAGATTGAGTAAGATACTGATGTGCCGAATAGACGCCTATCGGGGATTCTCTGCTCGAAAGGAGACATGTTATGAGGTTGCTGTATATAGTTACCAAGGGGACAGACGATGCTACTTTGGCCTCGGTTCCGCTGCACATTGCGGCAAACGGTTCGCTAGAGGTCGGGCAGGAAGTATCGGTGGTCCTGGCGGGTGACGGGACGGATCTGGTGATCGGCGACAACGCGCAACGGATGGAGGGTGTGGGCGTACCACCTACGCGCGAGCTGCTTGGCAAGCTGAAGGAGCATCAAGTACCCGTTTACGTCTGAAAGGGATGCGCGGAAGCCCGTGGGGCTACAGAGGAGGGCCTGGAGGTCGTCAACGGTACGTGGGCAGGACCGCCAGATGTGGCGAAGCTGTGCGCGGAGGCCGATAGGGTAGTTACCTTTTGAAGCTGTTAACCGTAAGCTGGGTTCGCAAAATACGAAACTACGTGGCAGCGATTGCAACGGTGGTGTGAGCATCACATTCTTGGGTAAGGTACGCGGAGAAACGAGTGGTGCGCTGCTTGTGGGTTGTTAACCCGAAGGCGAACGCTGATTGCTTACAATTCGAACACCAGGTGGGCTTCCCGACGAGCAAACGTGGTGCCCATTTCGCGTGATAGGCGCTCCATCCGATCAAAGATAGCTTCTCGCTCAGCCCCGGCGGCGGATTCCACTCGGGCATAGTGGAGGATAACCGGGAAAAGTTCCAGGCGTCGGAGCTCGCCCTCTTCCAGGGAAATCCTGAACAGGAAGGACCAGTCGTTTCTCAGCTTCGGGTCGATCGCGTAATCGTCGATGAAATCACCCGTATCGTACAGGATCGGTTTGCCGTTGTAGATCTCTACCCCCTGGAAGATGTGCGCGCTGTGCCCATAATAGATGTCCGCGCCCCTGTCCAGGACAGCACGGGCGAACCGGCGGAAAAGATCGGGGGGCCGCTGAACCATGTTCGGACCCCAATGGTTGGAGAATACGACGATATCCGCTCCGGCCTCGCGCGCGGTTGTTATCGCGTCCTCCACTCTGGCGAGGACTGTCAGCTCCAGGGAAACTGGCAGGTAGTTCGTTCCCGGACGATCGGTTCCGGCGGCAAAGGGTGGTTCGTTGTCTGTGAAAGCCAGCAATGCTACCCGATTTCTTATGTGCTCGGTGCGTGTCTCGAGAAGGGCCGGCTGCACAGCTTCCTCCCGGCTGCGACCGGCCCCCGCGGACGAAATGCCTGCCGCCTCCAGATGTATTAGGGTCTCGAGGAGACCCTGTTCCTCGAAATCGAGGGTGTGGTTGTTAGCCAGGGAGCAACCGTCCACATGAGCTGCTCGAAGAACCTCAACGGCATAGGGATCGGCGCGAAAGTGGAAGACTTTGGGCGTACGCGTCCACGGCTGCTTGTGATTGGTGATAGCACACTCCAAGTTGATGATACGCAGATCAGCTGTATCCAGCAGCGGCAACACATTGCCCCACAGCTGCTCGGGTCGCTCCGTACGAAGCGTCTCATTCACCCCGCGCCCGAGCATCACGTCGCCAACCAGTACCATAGTAACCATCAATTCCCTTCACCCCCGGAGCCCATCATCTTCCGAGGAACACATATTATCCGACGGGAGCGGTGGTGGGGCCTGAATCTTCTTGATGGTAGAGTTCGTGTAAGCCCCTTGTGCAATCGTTCGCCATCGGTCGCAATCCTCTTAAAAATGGGAATTTTCGTCTCTTGGCTGTCGGTATAATTCGGTATGATTCGGACTG
>JAFAPF010000295.1 GCA_019247245.1 Rubrobacter sp.
TCGAGGCGCGCCCGGATAAAGTTCATAGCGGGTGAGCCTATAAAGCCCGCGACGAACACATTTATCGGTTGCTCGTACATCTCTTGCGGACTCGCTACCTGCTGGATGACCCCATCTTTGAGGACCACGATCCTGTCGGCCATCGTCATCGCTTCTGTCTGATCGTGGGTAACGTAGATCGTGGTCGTCCCGATACGGTTGTGAAGCTTGCTTATCTCCGTCCTCATCTGCACGCGGAGCTTAGCGTCGAGGTTGGAGAGGGGTTCGTCCATAAGGAAGGCCTGGGGCTCGCGTACGATGGCACGCCCCAATGCAACCCGCTGGCGCTGGCCGCCCGAGAGCGCCCTGGGTTTGCGGTCGAGGAAGCTTTCTATAGAGAGTATCCGCGCCACATCCTCAACCTTCCTCGCAATCTCTGCCCTGTCTACCTTTCTGAGCTTAAGGGCGAAGCCCATATTCTCCCGAACATCCATGTGCGGGTAGAGGGCGTAGTTCTGGAAGACCATCGCCACGTCTCGCTCCCGCGGGGGCAGATCGTTGACGACCTCGTCTCCGATAAAGACTTTGCCGCTCGTTATCTCTTCGAGGCCGGCGATCATACGCAGCACTGTGGACTTCCCGCACCCCGAAGGTCCGACGAGTACGACGAACTCGCCGTCCCGGATCTCCAGGCTTATATCCCGAACGGCGACCACGTCCTCACCATAGACTTTACTGACGCCCTCGAGTGTTACTTCCGACAAGAGCGACCTCCTTATCTAATCACCATCGTAGAGCGGGTACCGATCCTTGATGCTCTTGAAGCGCACGGCAGAAGCGTCTATCCGCTCGCGTGGTATCTCCTGATTCTACCCCGGTTACGACGGCATCGTACGCTGCGGCCTGCCGTTCGGGAGGACCGAAGATTAGGAGAAGGTCCGCCCCGACCGTAACCGCCGCGACCGCCGCCCGGGCTGTCGTCCCCTCGCGCTTGGCTCCCTCCATCGCTAGGTCGTCGGTGACGATCGCGCCGTCCAAGCCCAGTTCGCCGCGCAAGAGCCGCATCGCGGCTGACGAGAGGCCCGCGGGCCAGTCAGGATCTATGGCAGAGTACACTAGGTGGCCTGTCATAACCATCGGTACACCGGCCTCGATGGCGGCTCTAAACGGCGGCAGGTCCCTCTGTACCACGGCTTGCATGTCGTGGTCGATGCGAGGTCGGTCAACATGGGAATCTTCGAGGGCGGGACTGTGGTTCGGGAAGTGCTTTGCCACGGAGACGATGCCTGCCTCCTCGAAGCCCTTAACCGCCGCGGCGCCCATACGACCAACTATGGCCGGGTCGTCTCCATATGAGCGGCTACCGATCGCAGCCCCGTGGCCGGTGTCCACCACAGGTGCGAGATCGGTGTTCACGCCTCCCCGCCGAAGCTCGCGTCCTACCCTTTCTGCGATGCTTCGGGACTCCTCCGGGTCCGCTCGAACCCCGACCTCCGCGGCCGAGGGCTGTATTGATGCCCAAGGGGCGCTCTGCATCTCACCACCCTCGTAATCGACCGCGACGAAGGGTGTAGCAGGCTCTGTGGCCATCGAGAGACGTTGCAGGGACTCCGTGAGCTCCTTCGTCTGCTCCTCCGACTTCATGTTGTAGCCAAAAAGGAGAACGCCGCCGATGTTCCGCTCCCGAATCATCTTCTCGAGGTAGTAGTCTGGGTCCGTGCCGCTCATGCCGACGATAAACATCTGCCCCACCGCGTCCCGCACCGCCAACCGTTCGACCTCCTGCGTCTTCTCTAAGGCCGCTCGGGTATCCTCTAACACTCCTTCTGATTGCGATGGCTCACCGCCGCACCCGACAAGTATGGCCACAGAGAACACCACGTACACGCCGAGGACGCTGCGGACCGGAAGGTGCGACAAACACGCGGGTATAGTCGGCCTCAACCTCCTTCCCTCCAGCTACCAGGCGCTCAGTTTACCGCTGAGAGCCGCCGCGGTCTCGGGTATCCTTCCAGCGTGATCGAACTATCGTACGAGTCAGGCACACTGCTCGCAACTGGCGCCTTCTCTGAAAGGCTCCCGAAGCCTTTCGTCTGGGATAAGCGCACCGAGCAATGGCGCGCGCCAGCGGGCGCCTACCGCATGACGATACTAAAGCTGCGCGACTCAGGGATGCCTTACAAAGATTATGCCGCTCGCTTCGAGAAACTCTCGCTGGAGTCGCGCGTGGCGATCGAGCCGCGCCCGTACCAGAGGGAGGCTTTGAACACCTGGCGCAGAGGAGAACTACGAGGCGTGGTGGTGTTGCCGACGGGGGCCGGAAAGACGGCTATTGCGGCGCGGGCGATCGAACGCACAGGAAGGAGCACGCTGGTGGTCGTGCCGACGCTTGCCCTCTTGAAGCAATGGTACTCTATACTTTCTGACTCGTTCGGTACCTCGGTTCCGGTCGGGCTGTTGGGTGGGGGTTACCATGAGGTCACGCCGCTCACCGTCACCACCTACGACTCGGCGTACATCCACGCCGAGCGATACGGGGACCGCTTCGCGCTCGTGGTCTACGACGAGGTGCA
Organism: Rubrobacter sp.; assembly: GCA_019247245.1. Classification (GTDB taxonomy): domain Bacteria; phylum Actinomycetota; class Rubrobacteria; order Rubrobacterales; family Rubrobacteraceae; genus Rubrobacter_F. The sequence continues at coordinate 2,553 of JAFAPF010000295.1, forward strand.
CCACCTGCCAGCAGAGAAGTATGCCGTGATCCCGAAGATGCTCCTCGCCCCTTACGCTTTGGGCCTCACCGCTACCCCGGAGAGGCCCGACGGGAGACACGAGCTTCTACCCGAGCTTGTCGGCCCCATAGTATACAGGCGCTCGCCCGAGGATTTGGCCGGCACTTATCTTGCGCCTTATGACGTCGTCAGCATACCCGTCGAACTCACCGCGACCGAGCGGGTCGAGTATATCGAGGCCGACGCGGTGTACCGAGACTTCTTGCGGAACCACCGGCTCGCCGTGCGCTCTCCGGAAGACTGGCAGCGATTCATCATGGTGGCGGCCACGAGCCATTCGGGGGGACGAGAGGCACTACGGGCGGCGCGACGGCGGCGTGAGATCCGAGCCTCCGCCGAGCGCAAGGGTACAACGCTCGAAAGCCTGTTGAGGAGACACTGGGAGGACAGGACTATCGTGTTCACGAAGAGCGTCGAGGAGGTGTACACGCTCTCAGAGAGGTTTCTTATACCCGGCATCACCTACGAGACACCGGCCCGGGAGCGCAAGGAGATCCTGGATCGTTTCCGAGTAGGCCGCTACCGCGCCATCATCGCTTCGGACGTCCTGAACGAAGGCGTAGACGTGCCGGAGGCGAACGTCGCCGTGATCCTCGCCGGCAGCGCCTCCCCGCGCGAGTACGTCCAGCGGCTGGGTCGCGTCCTCCGCCCACGTGAGGGCAAGCGGGCCGTCCTCTACGAACTCGTCACCGAGGGGACCGGCGAAGAGGCAGCTTCACGGCGGCGCAGGGAGCCTTTCGCAGGAGCGGCCTACTACTAGTGCTCCGCAGCGAACATGTCATTGCTCGACTGTGGCGCGGAAAGCTCTTCCCACACCGGCTCTCGCTGCAAGAAGGACGAGTGAGAGAGGTCACCGAAGCTCTTGTTGGCCTGTACGCCGACCACGTGGGGAGTACCAGGGCGCGGTTGGAGGCAGAGCTGGTCCTTCTAGAAGAGGAGTTGGGGCCATTCCTGGATGCCCGACGGGGGTTCAAGATCCTTCGCGCCTTAGCGAAGCTCCTCGAAGAGAGGACCACGTGGACGCCCCCGATGCAGTCTGACCCGTATACGCTGCGCACCCGCGTCTTCGAGCTCGCCGCCATCTTGCCCGAGTTCCCCTCGGCGGGCGGCCTCCTCGGAGGTGGCCGGGAAGAGGTGCTCTCGCGGGTGACCAAGGAAACGGGGGTGAAAAATCCCAGCGCGCTCATGTACGCCGACCGGCAGGACGCGCAGCTTCTCGCTAGGTTCGATGCTCCCTCGACGAAGGCCCTGATCTCGCGCTACAACGTCGCACAGATACAAGGCATCCTATACTCCGCTAAGGACCTCTACATAGACCTTGGAGAGAAAGCCGACGCCCGGCTCGTCTTCCGCTATGTGAAGCTCCTGGGCTTGATGTACCGCCTAGAACCCACGCAAGGAGGATACCGCCTCCTCCTCGATGGACCACTCTCCCTCTTCGGTGGTACCCGCAAGTACGGACTGAGGCTAGCGAAGTTCTTCCCCGGCCTCCTCCTAACCTCCCCCTGGAAGCTCCGCGCCAACACCTCCTGGAGAGGCCGTGAAGCCATCGTAGAACTCGACTCCGAAGTCCCAGGCCTTACCAGCCATTACAAAGACCTCACGGATGTCGGTGAGGACGACGTACGCGCAGCCTTCTCTCGAGCGTGGGACCGGGCAAAAGACACGGGTGATTGGAAGCTCGAACCGGGAGTGGGGATACTACCGCTCCCACCGCTCAATACTGCGCTCGTGCCGGACTTCGCGCTGCGCAACACCGTCAACGGTGGAAAGGTCTACCTCGAGATCCTGGGCTTCTGGTCCGAGCGATACCTGGTAGAAAGGGCCAAGTTGCTGCGGGAGGCTGCGAAGCGCGGGCACCGGGTCCTGATCGCCGCTCCCGAGTCTCTGGGCGCCTCATCCGAAACCCTCTCCGCCGCAACACAAGGCGAGGTCATCCCCTTCAAAAACCGCTTGGACGCTAAGTCCGTCCTCGCAGTCCTAAGAAGCGAAGAGTAGTAGCATTGAGGGGTGTGCTTACGCGGCGGTTTGTCCTGCTTTGCTCCTGCGGTAGAGACACTCAGAGTTATAAAGCTTTCTAAGGAGCAGGTTCTCTTCTTCGGCATCAGCTAAGATGCTCTTCAGGCGCTCGTTCTCCTTCAAAAGAGTGTTGTATCTCAAGCTTCTGAGCCGCTGCCTCGTCGTTACGATGTTCTGCACGATGGAGCAACAGAACCAGACGGCGATGCTAATGGTACTTAGCATCGTCAGAACCAACGCGTAGAAACCAAGCGTATCTTCCATCACCGACTCCTCCAAGCTGGACTTTTCTGCTTTCAGTAACAGTGCCTGCCCACAGCGAACGCGCCCGAAACAGGATCGATACAAAAATTTAGCTAAATACTATATAGGGTGTTGCCCAAGATACTCTGTGCTTAGTCGTTGTACCGTGTAACATATACTACCTTCACCTTAATGTAACTTACGCTCTACCGGTCACTCTTCTGAAAGCTCATCTAGAACTTAGCTGAGGTTAAGCCTTGTCAGCGTGGGGCGCTTAGGCTTCGGGCAACATCCCTAGCATAAGCTATCTTCGGACAGCGCGCGATAGAGTCATCACTCTGGTTCTCAGGGATATAGTGACACCGAGCAACACGCCGAAAAGCATCGGGAAAATAGGCAAGGAGGTAGTGCCCATGAGCCGCATCGAGTTAATCCTTGCGACCGCAGATATGGGGTAGCGACGCTGGCCGCGGAAGCCGCCCCGCCATTGCCCAGGCCTTCTTTACGGCGGTTGGTATGCTTATCGGTTCACCCTTTTTCGATAAACCTGTACGCCTATGGGGTACCTCCTAGCGGACATCGTCGGCGGTTAACCAGACTCTTATCTAGAGAGCGAGAAAGCGGCGCTGCCATATCTTCGTTCGCACTTAGCACCTGAGGCGCTAGCAAGCCCAGGACCAGGTGAAACCCGATCCTTTTTCATTCTCGGAAACGCTCAAAGAGGAACTATGATCAACACCAAGGGTTTTCGGGCCGAACGACCTCGAACTGTTCACTTTCGTCGAGGTCCAATAGAAAGACCTCACCCTTCGCGTTGAAGTCGTACGCGAATCGAGGGAGCTTTCCCCATACCGAGTCCTCGACTTCCACGCCCGTAATGAGCCTTCCTCTTCCAGCGCACCGCCTGCACGGAGAGGGTCGCCACACCGCCCCATCGTGTCCGCGGCCTTTGCAGTTGGGGCACTCCCGAAAACCAGTGTAACGGATGGCTATTCTTCTAACCATCAGCTCTCAGCTCCTTCCTTGTCCCGACCGCCTTCTCGCCAGCTTCTCTGGTAAGCGACCTGCTCTGCGGTGAGCCGCTCGGGCTCGACACCCAAAGTAGCGAGCTTGGTCCGGGCGATAAGCTCATCGATCTCAGCTGGTATGTTGTAGAGGCCAGGCGATATGCTGGTAGCGTTCTTCGCTAGGTAGTGCACGGCGAGTGCCTGGACGGCGAAGGTAAGGTCCATGATCTCAACCGGGTGCCCATCGCCAGCCGCGATGTTGACGAGCCTTCCACGGGCCAGGACGTGCAGCTTTCGCCCGTCGGGAAGCTTGTACTCGGTCACATTACTGCGCACCTCGCGCGAGGTAACCGCCATCTCCCTCAAGGCTGCAAGATCGAACTCATGATCATAGTGACCCGCGTTGGCGAGAAGAACACCGTCTTTCATCCTCTCAAAATGGGTCCTGCCTAAGACCCTGAGGTTTCCCGTACCGGTGAGGAAGACGTCCCCGATCTCCGCGGCCTGCGTCGAGTTCATAACCTCGTAACCCTCGGCGTAGGCCTCGAGAAGCTTGACCGGATCCGGCTCGCAGACGATGACGCGCGCCCCCATGCCGTCAGCATACTTGGCGAGGCCCCTTCCGACCCAGCCGTACCCCATCACTACTACCGCCTTACCACTGATAAAGAGGTTGGTATTGGAGAGCAAAGCAACGAGCGAGGAGTGTCCGGTACCATAACGGTTGTCGAAGAGGTGCTTCATACGAGCATCGTTGGCGGCAAGCACCGGGAAGGGTAGAACACCTTCCTCTAGCATCGCCTTGAGCTTCAAGATGCCTGTAGTCGTCTCTTCGGAGGCGCCTACCACGTTATCGACGAGCTCGGGGTGGTGGTCGATCATCCTCCCGACGAGCTCCGCTCCATCATCGATGATGAGCTCGGGGCCGGTCTCCAAGGTCTGGTGCAGATACCGCTCGAACTCGTCTTCGGTTGGATCGTAGGTGGCGAAGACGCGCACCCCCCGCTCGACAAGCGCTGCGCAGACGTCATCCTGAGTCGAGAGCGGGTTGCTCCCTGCTACGGTGAGATCTGCCCCAGCCCCAGCCAGCAACAACGCCAGGTACGCCGTCTTCGCTTCCAGATGAATAGTCATCGCGATCTTGCGGCCCTGGAGAGTCCCGTCGGCGAGCTTGCTTTTGGAGATGGTATTCAATACAGGCGAGTACTGGGCTACCCAGTCGATTTTGCGATGGCCCTCGGGGGCGAGGGCAGGGTCCTTTATAACAGATTCACGGATAATTACGTCTCCCATGCTCGTCCTTTATACTCAGTTTACAGGCAATGGGACAAAGCTAGCGCCGTTCCCCAAGCACCCCTTCGAGGATTTCAGTGCGATTGGTCATGATCACGTCGACGCCAAGGTCCAGAAGGCGTCGCATCTCGAGGGCATCGTCTATCGTCCAAACATCAACCCGCACACCCCGGTTGTGGGCTGCCTCCACGAAGCGCAGCGTAACCACCTTTCTTCCCCGGTACTCGACCGGCACCTGCAGGGCGTCGTAAGGGTGACAGAGGAAGCCCTCCATATGCAGCATGCTTAGGCTGTAGAAGATCGCTATCTCACGGCGCGAAGCACCAGTCGAGATACTACCTCCAGATAGTCTCCGAAAGCGGTTTATGACGGCCCAGGTCTCAGAGACAACGAGCACGCGATTCTCGGCGTTGGCGTCAGAGATAGACTCCAGGAGGGCCACTTCGAGGCCGGGTCTGGCTTCCTTGATGTCGATGTTCACCAGGTGGTCCGGAAACTCGCGGAAGACCTCAGCGACCTCAGGCACCCGCACGCCCTGGCCCCGATAGGGATAGGTGGCTCCCCCATCCGGGGTGAAACTGTAGCCAGCATCGAGGCCATATATCTCGCCCAGGCTCATATCACGTACGAGGCCTGCACCGTCCGTAGTGCGGTCCACGGAGCCATCGTGGATCACGACGATGTGGCCATCCGAAGTCATGTGGATGTCAAGCTCGAGGCCTCCGGCTCCCCTCGCGATAGCCAGCTGGAAGGCCTCTAAAGTATTCTCCGGCGCCCGCAGAGAAGCGCCCCGATGAGCAAAATTAACTGGCCAATCCGTGTCGAGGCTTCGCGCCATTCTCTTCATACGAAAGGCGTCCACCGCAAACACCCGCTTTCTGCTCATACACAGAACTTAGCATACACTAGTCCTTGCCCCCAACGAGCTATAGGTTGTATCTATATCATTGACCCTTCGGAGAGTGGCGATATAATTCTCAAGCTGCTCTGTCGGGGTGGCGGAATTGGTAGACGCGCTAGGTTGAGGGCCTAGTGCCCGCTAAGGGCGTGGGGGTTCGAGTCCCCCCTCCGACACTCGATTCATGGAGTAAAGAATTATTCCGCGTCGACTTTGTGAGTTTGTGAGTATTTACACCGGTCTACCTATGCCCAGGTGTATAATAAGGTAGGAGTCGCCTGTTCTCCCCATCCTCCCCGGGCGGCTCCTTTTGCCCGGAGGTATAGCTCGGCTCCGGCTATGCGAGGAAGATCAGGGCTACCGTGGAGAAGGTAAAGAGAGCGACCACGATCAGGGTGAGCCGCGTAAGGTTCTTCTCCATGATGCTCGTGCCGGAGAAGGTGTTCCCCACGCCGCCACCCAGCGAGGAAGAGAGCCCTCCACCCTTACCGGAGTGGAGGAGGATCAACCCCACAAGGGCTACGCTGAATATCGTGTGCAAGAACGCTAGTACGTAGATCATAGTGGCTACTCTACCACACCTTAGGCACCTATCCTAGGATGATAAGGTGGCGTTCACCAGCCCGGCGAACGATACGGGATCTAGGCTCGCTCCGCCCACTAGGCCCCCATCGACGTCTTTTTGGGCCATGACCTCGCCAATGTTCTCCAGTTTAATCGAACCACCATAGAGGATGCGGACCTGAGAGGCGAACTGCTCGCCGCGCAGCTCTTCGAGAAGAGCACGTATCTTCCCGATAGCAGCTTGACTATCTTCAGGCGAAGCCATATCCCCGGTGCCTATGGCCCAGATCGGTTCGTAGGCGAAGACGATATCGTCTCCGCGCACCTTCTTATCCAACTCCTCGAAAACGCTCTGAACTTGTCCCGAGCACTTGTCCCACATCTCGCCAGTATCTCGCTCCTCCTTGGTCTCCCCAACGCAGACGATAGGAAGCAGCCCAGCACCGATGGCCCGGCTCGTCTTACGAGCCACCATTTCATCGGTCTCGCCAAAGATCTCACGTCGCTCCGAGTGGCCGACGATGACCGCTTCGGCCCCAACGTCCTTGAGCATCGGAGCGGAGATCTCTCCCGTGAACGCTCCCGAGTCCTCAAAGTAGAAATTCTGCGCTCCAACAACGATCGGGGTAGCCTGTGTCATACGGCCTATCTGTTGCAGACAGGTGAATGGGGCGAAGATGGCTACGTCCACACCTTCATTATCAATGAGCCTTGGTAGAAGCTGCGCTACGTACTCCTCGGCCTCCCGGATGAGCTTGTTCATCTTCCAGTTCGCCGCCATCATAGGCCTACGGACCTGCGCCATTTACGCCTCCTTCTCAGGCAGCACCTCTACCCCCGGCAGCTCTTTGCCCTCAACGTACTCTAAGGAAGCCCCGCCTCCGGTCGAGATAAAGCCTATGTAATTCTCAAGCCCGAGCTTCCGCACCGCCGCAACCGAATCGCCGCCGCCAACTACGCTCACGGCTCCGCTCTTTGCCACGGCACGTGCGACACCCTCGGTGCCCTCCGAGAAAGCGTCTATCTCGAAGACGCCCATCGGTCCGTTCCAGAAAATGGTCTTCGCATCAGCTATGTAGCCACTAAACTTCTCGACCGTCTGCGGACCTATGTCCAAACCCATCGAGCCAGCCGGAAATTCCTCGACCCTTACCACCTGCGAAGGAGTATTCTCCTCCAACTTCTCGGCCGCTACCACGTCCACCGGCAAGACGAGCTTCCCACCGGCCTCGCCTATTAGGCGTGCCGTCTCTTCCAGGTACTTGTCCTCAACAAGGGAGCTGCCAGTCTCGAAACCTTCGGCCTTGAAGAAGGTGAAACACATAGCGCCACCGATGAGTAGGGTATCCGCGACTTCAAGCAGGCTCTCTATCACCCTGAGCTTGTCGGAGACCTTGGATCCGCCGACGATCGCGACGAAGGGGCGCTTAGGATTATGCAGGACCTTATCGAGGTGCTCGAGCTCTTCGTCCATGAGGAGCCCGGCTACAGCAGGCAAAAGCTTCGCAACCCCGACAATGGTCGCGTGTGCCCGGTGAGCCACACCGAAGGCATCGTCGACATACAGGTCGGCCAGAGAGGCCAGCTGTGCGGCAAATTCGGGATCGTTCTTCGTCTCACCAGGGTAGAAGCGAGAGTTTTCGAGGAGCACCACGCCTTCGCCATCCCACTTATCCAGCGCCTTCTCGACCTCCGGACCAACGGCCTTGTCGAGCTTGAGGACCGGTACACCGAGGTTCTTTTCGAGCCAGCGGGCGACCGGGTCCATTGCATACTCCAGGTCTGGGGCGCCTTTGGGACGGCCGAGGTGTGAAATCAGAATCGGACGCGCTCCCCTCTGGAGGAGGTAATGTATGGTTGGAAGCGTCCGCATGATGCGCGTGTCATCCATAACCCGCCCGTTCTTAACCGGAACGTTGAAGTCTACCCGCACGAGCACCTTCTTGCCTCGCACGTCGAAGTCCCTAACGCTTCGTTTGTTCACGGCGTCCCCGGCATTCCGGACCCCATTTCTCAGGCGGTCCTCATAGGTCCTCATACCATCCTCAGAGTGCCTACAGGAACTCGCCGATATAGTGGACCAGGTCCACGGTACGGCAGGAGTAACCCCACTCGTTGTCGTACCAGCCGAAGACCTTGACCGTCTTGCCGTTAGACATTGTCAGCTGCGAGTCGAAGATGCAGCTCGCCGGGTTGCCGATGATGTCCGTGCTGACCAGCGGGGCATCAGTGTACTGGAGGATGTCCTTCAGCTCCCCTTCAGAAGCCTGCTTGAAGGTGTCGTTGATCTCCTCGGTGGAAGCCTCCCTGTTAACCCGCGCTACAAAGTCCGTGATGGAGCCGTCGGCGACCGGTACCCTCAAGGCCATGCCGTCCACCTTGCCTTGGAGCTCTGGGAAGATCACACCCGCCGTACGAGCAGCCCCCGTAGAGGTCGGGATGATGTTCAAGGCAGCAGCCCGGGCACGTCGGGGGTCTTTATGCGCCGCGTCTATGAGTATCTGGTCGTTAGTGTAGGCGTGACAAGTAGTCATGTAACCTGATTCAATCCCGAAGTTGTCTTGCAACACCTTGATCATCGGGATGATGCAGTTGGTGGTACAGCTGGAGTTGGAGACGACCTGGTGGCTTCCAGGGTCGTAGGACTTGTGATTGACCTTGTAGACGAAGGTAGCATCGGCGTTCTTAGCCGGAGCGGAGATAACAACCTTTTTGGCGCCACCTTCGAGGTGCCCCGCGGCAACATCGCGCTCCGTGAAGACGCCGCTCGACTCGACGATAATATCGGCCCCAACGTCGCCCCAGGGTATGTTGGCGGGCTCCCTCTCGGAGAAGGCTTTGATCTCACGTTCGCCGATGCGCAAGATACTATCGTCTACGCTCACGTCCTCCGGCCACATCCCATGGACAGAGTCACGTTTGAAGAACACCAGACTCTGCCTGGACCTCGTATCGTTCACCGCCATGAGCTCGATATCGCCCCTCTGTATAGCGGCCCTCGCGACCAGCATGCCGATACGGCCGAACCCGTTTATTCCTATGCGCACGGTCATAGTTACTCCTTCCCTTCTCGTGCCTTTGTAGGAGTTAGCTGTCAGCCATTAGCTTTTTCTTCTACTTTGCCCACTGTCGTATGCAACATAATTTTCGCAGGAGCGCTCCGGTTTTGCAGAGTATCGAAAGGTGATTATGCCTTGACGCAGGAACGTTCTTGCTTAGCTCCTCTTAGCAGGCTTCTTTTCTTCTTAGTTCTATATCCGTATTGCTCCTTAGTATCTATGTAGAGTACTCTATGTGAGTACTCTACATAGATACTAAGGAAGGCACACCAGCCATATGGCCCATTTTTTATTTAGTTACCTGCTCGGCAGGTGCATGTGGGACGTTTTTCTTCGGAGTTAATATGAGAGTGTGAGAGTGCTCCCTGAGCAATATAGAGTCCCTCAGAATAGAGTTCGTTATTGCGACTTACCTAAATCAAATACACAATCGCCTATCGAAAGTGGGAAGACTAACAAGTTTAATGACTCATTCTTTGCCGATGTCTAGCAATCTGCGGAGGCGGTGGTTGGCGGCGCTTTTGGTGAGGCCGCCGATCCGGGCCAGCTCGGCGAGCGAGGCATCGGGATGCTCGAGTCTAAGCTCCAACATCTGATGGAGCGCCCTGGGCAGCCCTTTGGGGTCTAGACGCTCTAGGGCCTCCTGCTGGCGGGCGGCAGCAACGGCGGTTCGCGCGGCGTTGGCCGCGTCGAAGTTCGTCACCCGGTTGGCGTTGGCTTTGGCCTCACCGAGGATAGCCTGTGCTTCGTACTCGAGAACGGCTTCGTGGAGACCCATCTGAGCGAGCAGCGTGGTCACTCCGTCAGCGCCTTTGGCGTACGCCACCCATCGGCTCCGGCGCGTGATAACTTTGAGAGGCACACGCGAGAGACGGGCGACACGCCTCACGAATGCTTCGTCTGCATGAGCGAACTCCAAGTGTTGACCGCGGCGGTAGTCCGGACGGGTCGCCGAACCAGCGCCCTGAAAGGCTCCTCGGAGGTAAGCAGCGCCTGCGACACCGGTCCCGCGCAAAGACCGGTGTCGCTCGACGCGGAGTTCTTCGGCAGCCTGGAGGGCGCGGTTGCCTTCGACGCGCACTACGTAATGGGTCCAACCGAAGAAGCCCGACTTGGGCGGAGAGAGCCGGGATTCGAGCCCGAACTCTGAGCGCCAGAGCCTGAGGACCGAGCGGGCGACGGCCGCGCTGGTGGTACGCAAGGTCACCCCTGAGTCGTCATGGAGCCCGATGGCGTCCACTAGACCGGCCAGCTCAGCCTTTCTACAGGCCCCCCCTTCCTGTGCCCCCGTGCGGGCGGCGAGCTGGCGCCGAAGCTCAGAGGTGAACGAGGGCAGCCCTGCACACCTCCTCGGCAAGTTTTGAGGCGTGGTGGCGCACCTCAGCGTCGGCTTCGCTAGAGACCAGGTTTACCTCCCGCAGCCTGATGCCCAGGGCTCGGATCTCCTCACGGTCCACGATCACGGGTGTAGCTCCTTCGGCCCTGTAGGGCTCGATGAGCTCCTGCGATAGATCACCGGAATGGACGAGCACGTCTGTCACGACCGGCCCGACGTGGTCCGCTATGGCCCGCAGGTGATCCGAAGCCGAAAATCCCTCTGTTTCCCCCGGCTGGGTCATCAAGTTCGCCACGTACACCACTGGCCCCCGGAACGCCTGTAGGGCCTCTCTCACTTCGCCACCCAAGACGGCGGGAATGGTGCTCGTAAATAAACTCCCCGAACTCAAAACCACCACGTCTGCCTCATCGACCGCCTTGATAACCCCCACCGGCGCCGCCGTCCCCTCCGGCTCGGTAGTGATCCTAGTGATCCTCCGTATGGTCTTTCTCACGGCGCGTATCGCCGACTGGCCCCGAATAACCGTCCCGTCATCGTAGTGAGCTACCAGTGTTAGGCCTTCTACCGCTGCCGGGAAGACCTGGCCCTTTACGCATAACAAGCCGGCGGCTAGGTTGACACCTTCGCAAAAGCCTCCGGCCATGTCCGAGAGCGCCGCGATAATGATGTTCCCCACAGAATGATCTGAGAGGGCACCCCCACGCTCGAAACGATAGTTAAAGACGTCGGCGAGTCCTCGACGCCGGGCTAAAGCCACGAGGCAGTTCCTCACGTCGCCCGGCGGCGCCACCCCCAATTCCTGCCGCAAGCGTCCACTCGATCCCCCGTCGTCCGCCACGGTTACGACCGCCGTGAGATCGCTAACCCGGTCCTTGAGACCCCTGAGCAGCACCGGTAGGCCAGTCCCCCCACCAAACGCCACCACCCGCAAGCCTTCGCTCATGATAGATTAGTATAACCGTCCGATCGGTAACCCCGTCCTTCACGTGGACAAACGCTGGCGATCGAGGTTCGTAGTAAATCAGGATCGAGCCTTTCGACACGACGGCGGTCGGATTGATGTTTTTGTGGCTGATGTAGTAGTGACGCTTTATGTAGTCTAGGTCGACGGTCTCGACGATACCAGGTTGCTGGTAGAGATCCTTGAGATAGCCCCACAGGTTCGAGTAGTCCACGATCCGCCTCAAGTTGCACTTGAAGTGACCATGGTAGACGGGGTCACAGCGCACCAAGGTCGTGAAGAAGGCCCAATCCGCCTCGGCGATCCGATCGCCGCATAGATAGCGCTTGCGACCAAGCACCTTCTCCCAGCGGTCTAACGCGTCGAAGAGCTCGGTGACGGCTTCCTCGTAGGCGACCTGTTCGGTAGCGAAGCCTGCATGGTAGACGCCGTTGTTGACGGGTTCGTAGAGCTCTTTGAGACTACGCTTGATCTCCTCGCGGAGGTCGTCTAGGTAGAGTTCGCGTCTTCTTTGGTTAAGGCCTCAAACTGCGTGTCGAGCATCCACATGACCTCGCGAGACTAATTGTTGACGATGGTCACATTTTTCTTGTCCCAGAGAATGGGTGTGGAGACCCGACCCGTGTAGTCAAGATCGGCCTTAGTATAGATCTCGCGAAGATAGCTCGCCTCGTTGACGGTGTTCGGGATGCAACCGGGCCGGTCGGAGAAGGCCCAGCCCTCTTCCCCCATTACCGGGTCGAGGACAGACATAGAGATCGCCCATTCAAGGCCCTTGAGCTTTCGCATGATCGCCGTCCGGTGCGCCCAGGGATCCCACGAAATGTACAGGTGGTAACGGTTCGGCTCCGCTTTATAGCCGCTCGAACCTTTCGCTGTTACGGAGTCCCTAAATGCGTTCGATGGGCGGATGAAACGGTCTTTCTCATCCTCCCGCCGACTTTCGGTCTTCCACTCCCCTTCGACGAGCATTCCGGTCACAGAACCCCCAGTTTTCTAGCATCAGCCGTCGGCAGATGAGGCGGTGAATACCCCTCTTCAGATTGATTCTAGCGGGTATCGTCGCCCAAGGTAGACGAAGTTCTCGCCCAGCGACCAGGTGTGAGCTTTGGCTCGTGGCTGATAGCCTACTCTTTCAGCTTTCCAAATCGCGGTGGCGAACGAAGAGGTCGATCTCGGGACCTTCTATATTACTCTCCTTGAGATGGCGGGCGACTTCTTCGACGATCGTCACGGAACGGTGCCGACCACCGGTACAACCTATGCCCAAGGTAAAGTACGTCTTTCCCTCGGCCACGTAGCGGGGGATGAGGAAGCCGAGAAGGTCGCGAAGGCGAGCGAGGAACTCTTTTGTATCATTCTGGCTGAGTACAGCGTCGCGGACGGGGACGTCGTGGCCGGTTAGAGGTCTGAGCTCGAGGTCGTAGTAAGGGTTCGGGAGAAATCGCACATCGAGAAGCATATCCACATCCAGCGGAGTTCCATGCTTGAAGCCGAAGGAGATCAAGCTGACTGAAAGTCGCCGAGTGCTAGCGCCAACTAGCCGAGCGAAGCGCTTCCTGGCCTCGACCGCCGAAAGTCCCGAGGTGTCTACGATTATGTCGGCACTCTGCCGCAGGCTAGCAAGGAACCGCCGCTCAGTTCGGATACCGGCCAGAATGTTTCCGTCGGTGGCTGCCGGGTGTGGTCTGCGACTCTCCTTGTAACGTCTGACGAGCGTCCTGTCGTCGGCCTCTATAAAGATTATCTGAGGCTCCCAATTGCTCTCGCCCCGTACGAAATCCAAACCCTTCTCTATCTCCTCACCGAAGTATTGCCGTCCCCGGATGTCCACGACGACGACCATACCTGCGGTATCTTCCTCTTCCGTGGAGACGAGAGCGAGGACATCCGGAATCATACTCGGGGGCAGGTTATCTATGCAGTAGTAGCCAGCGTCCTCGAACGCCTTTAAGGCGCTGGTCTTCCCGGCTCCGGAGAGCCCGGTGACGAGCACTATTCTGCGCTTACTCGAAACGTCGGTTTGCCGCGTGAGCGGAGCTCCTTCACTCACATAAAACTCCTCGTTTCTCCTTCTATATACAAGAAAGACATCCTTACCGAGCCTAGCACTGGAGGCTCGGCTCCACAATGGACAAACCAAAACTCAAAAGGGACTTAACGATGCAGCCGTGCGTGTACCTCCCGTGCGACCTTGCCTGGCAGCCCCGGCACGGCTTCGAGCTCCTCCAGGGAGGCTGTAAGGAAGGCTTGCGGGGTTCCGAAGTGTTCGAGGAGCTTCTTTTTCCGGGCGGGACCGACGCCGGGCAGCTCGTCGAGGACGGAGCGGGTCATCTCCGAGCCGCGGAGCTTACGGTGGTAGGTCAGGGCAAAGCGATGCGCTTCATCCCGGACGCGCTGGAGGAGGTGTAGCTCCGGGGAGCCGCGCCGCAGGATCACCGGCTCGGGGCGACCCGGCTGGAAGATCTCTTCCTCTCTTTTGGCGAGCGCACGTACCGGAATATCCGGAAGCTCCGTGCCGACCTCAAGCTGCTCCGTAACCATGACCGCCGCGGCGAGCTGGCCTTTGCCGCCATCGATCAAGATTAGATCCGGGGGCTGGGCGAACTTCTCGTCCCCGCTTTTGAGCCGTTCGAGGCGCCTGCGCACAACCTCGGCCATGCTCGCGAAGTCGTCGGCACCCTCGACGGTTTTGATCTTAAACTTGCGGTACTCGTCCTTGAGCGGCCGACCGGCCTGAAACACGATCATCGAAGCGACCGAGTTCGTGCCCCTCGTGTTCGAGATGTCGTAGCACTCTATCCGCAAGGGAAGCCTTGGCAGCGCTAGCTCCTCACGCAAAGCGTCTAAGGTCGAAGCTACCCTATTGCGTCGCGTCTCTTCGAGCACCTTCTCATGCCCGAGGCCGAGCCTGGCGTTCTTCCCGGCCATCTCCAAGATACGCCGCTTGTTGCCCCGTTGTGGCCGGCGCACCTCCACGCGTGAACCCCTGAGCTTCGAGAGGTATGCACCGAAGGGGGCCAGAGTCTCCTCGGGTTCATCGGTCTCTACGAGCACCTCGCGAGGGACAGCATTGCCGTACCCATAGTACTGGGGAATAAACTGGAGCGCAACCGTCCCAGCGGAAGCTTCAGCGTAGTTGCCCAGTAAGAACGAGTCGCGGTTGACGATGTGACCCTCCCGGACCGTGAAGACCTGGACGCAGGCCGATTCTCCCTCAGCATAAGAGCCGAACGCGTCGAAGGAGTCTTCGGAAGAGATGGTTGCCTGCTGCCGGTCGCGAACGTGGGTGAGTGCTGCAAGCTCGTCTCGCAGCTTCGCCGCCTTCTCGAAGTCCATCTCCCTTGCAGCCTCACGCATTGCTGCTTCGCGTTCACGGATTAGATAGCCCACCCGTCCTTCGAGGAACGCGATGACGTCAGCGATGATCTTGTCGTACTCCTCCTTGGAGATCGCTTCGATGCACGGCGCAGCAGATCGGCCGATATGGTAATTCAAGCACGGAACTCCGCTTCTGCGACCCGGCTGTGGCCCACGACATTTCCTGAACGGGAACGTCTTGTTCAAGACATCTATCGTCGAATGCACCGAGCTCGCGCTCGGGAAAGGTCCGAAGTAACGATGGCGCGGATCGTGTGAGCTGCGCGTGGCGAAGACTCGCGGGTACTTGTCTTCGACTGTCACCACGATGTACGGGTAGCTCTTATCATCCTTCAGAGAGGCATTAAACCGCGGTCGGTGACGCTTTATCAGGTTCGATTCGAGGACGAGAGCCTCGGTTTCGCTCTTCGTGGCGATGAAGTCTATACGCTGGACCCTCTCGCTAAGCTCCACTATCTTCGGGCGACCGTCGCCGGACTTCGTAAAGTAGCTGGCGACGCGCGCGCGGATATTCTTCGCCTTGCCGACGTAGATCACGTTATCTTGGGCGTCTTTGAAGATGTAGACGCCCGGGGAAGTCGGAAGATACGAGCGATCTGGATAACCGTTCTGAGACATCCGGAAGAGTATACCGTGCTGGATCGCCACTAAAGGGGTTCTCGATATGCTAGAGGAACCGTTCGATGAACCGGTTGAACTCCTCCGGGTACTCACGGGTCGGCATATGTCCGCAATCGGGAAGCACGCGTAGCTCCGAGCCAGCGATGCGCTCATGCGCCCTGTGCGCCCAAGCAACAGGGACGAGGCCGTCATTTTCGCCGTGGATGATTAGCACGGGCACTTTGATCTCGTGAAGCCAAGCAGCAAAGCTGGTGTGCAGGCCGTTCCATCCCACCTCGTTTTTCTGAAAGGAGCTAAAGGTGCGGCCTGCCTCGGGTTTGTTGACCATCTGGTATATTTCCTCAACCATCTCCTCGGTGACCACCCGCCGGTAGTGGACGAGGTTGTACAGGCTCCACCGGACCATGCGGCGGCTCCTACGCAGAAGCGCGTACATCAGGGTGTCGCCGAGCGGTGCATGGACCAGCAGGTATCCAAGTCGTCCCCAGGGAACTTCGTCTCCCAAGCCGTACCTGTCCACCAGCACTAACCCGACCCGTTGCGGCGAGCAGAACGTAAAACCTAGCGCCGCCCCACCACCCAGCGAGATGCCAACTAGGCTGACACGCTCCAGTTGCAGCGTATCCATCAAGCTCCCCAGGAAGCCGACGTAGAACTCCATGGTGTGCTCAACGTCCGGTTTGTCGCTCTCACCGTATCCCGGCCAGTCTGGTGCGAACACCCGATAATTAAAGGACGAGCGGTTCGATGACGTACTCGTAGGAGAAGCGGGCCGAGTCAATGGCACCACCGTGGAGCAGGAGCACCGGCGTACCACTTGCACCGGTGGTGAGGCAGCAGACGCGCAAGCCCTCCACCTCGAGCCAGGCCACCTTGGGACCTTGATCAGCTTCTGAGGTTACGGTTCATCCTTTCTAGCTTAGACCTCAAGCTTCAGCTGGGTCTCGAACTGTGTTTCTCACTGAGGGGTCCCACCCATCAAGGCAAGTAGCTGTTGGTTTCTCGACCTTCAGCTATCGAATTTCTACTGATCGATTTTTCGATGGAGGGCGCCAGGTGGAAGCATGGCGTTCCCGCCAGCCCGGGCGTACCCTATGCCGCCGACGAAGCCGCCAATGGTGGCCGCCGCCATGCAAAATACGGCGCCCAAAAGCAGAAGCAGATCGAACTCAAGAATAAGGGCAACAGCGCCGGAGAAGACGGAGAGGATTACAGCCAAGAGCACGATCCACTGGCGGCGTTTGAGAGCCTGTCCGGTCGCGAAGAGCGCGTATAAAAGGAGGCCGGCGGAGGGAACGAGCGATGCGAGGAGAAGGGGTATATCTTCGAATAGGGAGAAAACGAGCAGGTAGCTGTTCAGCCCGACGGCGGCCCCAATCCCGGCGCCGGCGCGTGCGCCTAGGCGGCCTTCGACCCGATAGGTGCGAGCCCCAAGCACAGCGCCCAAAGCCATGCCGGGTACGATTAGGATGAGCCCAAGAAGGGCCAGCCGGAGTTGTATCTCGGAGAAGATCTCACCGTTACCGACATAGCGGAACGGCAGCGGCAGGAGGAACGCCGCCGCCAGAAAGGCCAGCATGCCCATGTTCACCCACGTGACGCACCCGAACGCGCGCTGAGATTCGGGCCTTATCGCCCCTCGGTTCTGATCCTCTAGGGGATGCTCGCGACGCTGGGGGCGCCTACGGGGCACAGTGCTGTACGGTCTCGATCAAGCCTTTCGCTCCGGGATCCGTTGTCGCGATGCCGCCGAAATGTGCAAGCAAGGTTGGGGCAATGTTAGTGATCCTGCGTGGCGTTGCAAGGCTGCTGGCGAGCATGAAAACGTTGGAGTCACTGACGTGCAACGAGCCGTGATCGCTCCGGTAGTGGAAGGTGCCCGAGACCTCGCCGAAAGTGTAGCCTGGAGTAGCCGAGAGCACCACGTTCCCACAACGGGGCGACCACAGACATCCCCACAAACGCTCGAGAGCATCCGGGTACTCGCCGTGCCGGATCTTGTCTTCGATGATCTCGAGA
>JAFAPF010000325.1 GCA_019247245.1 Rubrobacter sp.
TCTCTCCGAGCGTGGGAAGAAAGAATAGATCATGGTTCGCTATGACGTCGATGACCTTATCGGGCGTTACGCTCCCCCAGTACCGTACTTGGACGTTTCGGGGCAGCGAATCGATAATCTTCTGGCATCTTAGCCAGTACTTTTTATCCTCTAACGGGCCATATATGTTTAATTGAACTTCACCTCGTAAGTCTTTGAGCATCGTCAAGGCGCCACTTAAGTTCTTCTGCCGGGATATACGGGACAGAAACACGAGCTTCAAGTGTCCAGCAACCTTCTCGCGCAAAGATGGACCTTTCTTCGCTTTATAGATCACCGAGGGAAATTCTGGGGCGACGACAACCGAAACCTGTTTGCCGAACCAGCGGCGGACTTGCTCTTCCTCGGAAGTGCTCGACGCTTGCCAGATAACCCCTTGATAGAGTTTGAGCATCCTGGCCAAGCCAAGGTAAGCTCGTTTTTTCAGTCTCTTGTTCGATAGAGCTCCCAGGAAAAACTCCCCCCTCGGAAACACAATAAAAGGAACTCTTGGTATCAAACCCAAGCGCCGCAGGAACAAAGGTTTTATGGTGAAGGCTGGGGAGAAGAAGCTGTTCAGGTAGACGGTGTCGTGCTCTGTATCCTGGAAGAGGGTGCGCAGACTACGCAGGGAGAGGGCCTGAGGCGAGAGGTAGCGCACCTCCGCTTTGCCGACCGGTATCCAGGAATCAGCTAGGATCTCCTGATAGGGCTCAGTATCGCCAAGATCCCGGTCCCGGGTTAACATGCGGAAGCGGTATTCGTCGCCGAGGCAGTCAACCATGTTGGAGAGCGTACGTAAAGGACCACCCGCTTTGTAGCCGGGGAGGTAGTAGTCAGTGAGGATCAATATCTTAGCACCCGTACCCGCATGCGCGTGGTGCTGCGCTACCGGCATTGGCCTACGCTCACCCGTCACCGTGCCTCCACCACATCGAGAAGCTCAGGTCGCAATGGTCCTCCTATCGCACGTTTTGAACTTCGATCTCCCTTGTATCAAGGTGTAGCATGATTACTATCACGTCGTGTAGTCAACTTCTTGCACACGAGTATGCACTTGAGAGCAGCATAATAAAGAATTGAATCGCCGCCTTTTTGGAGGCGACTGCTGCAGCCGCGGAGGTCGCCCAAGGAGAAACAAGCGCGCACGTGAGGCTTTTTATGTTACTCCTCCATGGCGAAGAAGAGTTCACGCTCGTTATTGTCGAGGTCGATGACCGCGCCCAGCTCGCGCGCCAGCGCTTGGCGCAAAAGCTCCTGCCTAATGGTATGTCGAAGTCGGGCATCAAAGCCTAATTGCCTCTCGACTGCTTAATGGAAAGTTGCTCTTTGGACCAGCCTCCGTAACGACTCGACCCAAGTGTTATGGAAAACAGCACGACCACCCGTGTTAGCCTACGGTTTACTCTTCCCTGGAAGTATCAGGGAATCTATTGTATTTTACCGGCTAATGCCGGCATGGATTTGAGCGACTAGCCTTTTGCACAGCAAACCTAAGGTGACAAGGGAAGAGCTACGTGCACAACACCGGGCTGTGAGGTCTGGCCTTAAAGGCCGACTTTTTACGCCAGAGGCCCTCGTACTCCTTTTGAGCCTCGCCTCCCTGACCCTGATCCTGCCCCTCAGGACGTCGCCCATCGCCGCTCCGCCGCTGCTGTTTCTGGCAACGCTGATGCTGTTCGTAGTGCCTGGGTTACTACTATCGCGCCTAACCTTGGGAGGAAGCCTAGCGGGGGCAGCCCGGCTATCGGTAGCGTTCGTGCTGAGCATCGGCTTGTTTAGCCTTATGGCGGTCCCGGCGTTAGTGCTGCGCTGGAACCTCGGGGCTTACCTCTGGGTCTGCGGGGTCATACTGGCCCTGTCTCTTTGCCTGATAGCCTACGAGGCCGTGCGTGGGAGACGGCCTGAGAAGAACACTCCGGGTCTGGAGATTGGCCGTATAGACTGGCTTTGGATCCCGTTTACGGGACTCATGGGGGTTCTAGCGTACGCGACGGTGGTTAAGGTCCAACTACCGTTAAGTGATAGCTGGATCTACCTCGCTCAGGTACGGGAGTATTTGATCACTGAGGAGCTGGGACGGTATTCACCGTTTTCTGGCGGTGAGATCCAGTTTTTCTCCCGTATGACCGTAGACGGGTGGCTGCTCCTGCAGGCGGCCTTCTCCCGAATCTCCAACATCGAGCCGGTCGCGCTAGTGCTGGAGTTCCTGGCCCCGACGCTCGCTGTAATAGCACTCCTGGCGCTCTACGCCCTGGCGAAGGTCCTGTTCAGGAACGAGACAGCGGCCTTGTTGTCGGGCTCGCTAGCGGCTTTGCTTCTGCTTGTCGGTCTCGGCACTACTCTTCTCTCTCCCGAGGAGTTTGTCGGGAGGATAACGGAGGACAAGTTCGTCGTCCGGTTTGTCTTCCTGCCGGTGGTCCTTATCGTTGCGGTGCTGTACTTGAGGCAGCGTAGGTTGCGCTTTTTGGGCCTCTTCGCGTTTCTTTGCCTGTCGATGGCCGCTGTGCATCCCATTGGTTTAATATTCACCGCTATCTCCGTGGGGAGTTTTGGCATCGTGCACCTGGCGGTCAACCCGAAGGAGATGAGGGCCTGGCAAGCGGTTGGGGGGCTGGCTGCTGTGCTCGTCGGTATAGTGGCACCACCGACGATCTATCTCTTGGCGACGGGGAGCCCCATCCTGTCCAGGCTGGAATCCGAGAGTTCAGACACGGCAACTGCCCTGATAACCTCCTGGCAGTACGAACAGCGCCTACTGGATCTCGGGGAGGGGTATTACATAGCACACCCCTCTCTCCTGCTGAACCCGGTAGTCGTGGCGATCTATCTAGTAGGGATTCCTTTCCTGATCTGGAACTTAAAAAAGAGCCTCGCAGCTCAGCTGCTTCTCGGCATCCTGGTTCTCACGCCTGTACCGATCTACCTGCCCTACACGGCTACGCTCTTGGGGAGGATCATTGGCCCTTGGGTGCTGGTTCGCTTCACCTGGCCGCTTACCCTGGCGGCCACGCTGACGCTCGGTTGGGTTTGTTACCAGGCCCTGACGTTCCTCGCGGCTCGTCTGCAAAGGAGCAGATCAGCGGTACCACAATGGATCGCGCCGCTCTTGCCGCTCGTTCTGGTATGCGCTTTGGTGGTGGGAGGCGCAGCTCCGGCAGCGGCAGTGTTGCGCTCGACCGATAGTGCAGAGAAGATCCCTCAGCAAGAGAACTCCTGCCAGGACCCTGTTTTCCATTGGATGGGCGAGGAGATCACGACCTCCAGCAAGGTGCTTGCCTTGCAAGAAGAGAGCAGCTGTATACCAGCGTACGCAGCTCCAGTAAACATAGTGGGTTTCCGGGAGGTCCTGCCTGAGACCAGACCAGATGTGCAGTACTTCTATAAAGCTTCCGTTCTGGACTTCGAGATGCTCCAGATCCTCGCACGCCAGCAGGTAGACTACGTATTGCTTCGTACCGGATCTCCGCTCAACGAGCAACTCGAACACATGCCTGTTTTCACCGCCCTCAACAACCCCGGAGAACGTTACCGGCTCTACGCGGTAGATCGTTACAAGCTCTACACCCTGGACCGCGCGAGACCCAGCGTTATGGCGGCACTCGGCGGCAACTCCGAGCTGAATCAGAACGACCCGGATCAGGCCATCGAAGCTTACAGCTCCGTTTTGGCGAACCCCCAGAGCACAGATGACGATCAGCTACTAGCATACCTGGGGCTAGGGCAGGTATATGCTAAAGGGAAGCAATTCGCCGAGGCAGCATACAATTATGAGCAGGCCGCGGCGCTGGAGCCCAAGGATCCTGGTCTACAAGCGCTGGTGAGCCAGGTCCATGACGCGGCAGAGAGTCCGGACGCGGCCCGCGCTGCGATGGAACGGGCTGTCGAGCTAGACCCCCAGGATATGGAGCTGCGCTCCAAGCTCGCCGCGCTTCTGCTCAAGACGGAGGACAGGCAAGGGGCCGTGGCCCAGCTTCAACAGATCGTAGAATCGTACCCGAACGTGCCTACGTACCATGTGAACCTCGGTAGGGCTCTACTTGTAGGTGGAGATCAGAAGGACGCTGACGAGGAACTTACACAGGCGGTCTACCTGGACCCGCTCTCGGCCGAAATCCATGCTAACGTGGGAGACGCCTACCTGATGGCGGGCAACCCCAATAAGGCGTCCGAAAGCTACGAGAGAGCTATGGAGTTGAAGCCGGAGAACCAGTTCTACCCCTTACGGCTCGGGATGATCTACTCGGCGCTCTCGACCCAGAACGGCTGGTACGAGGAGTACTTCGAGCGAGCAGAGGAGACCCTCAGGCACGCCGAGAGGTTAAAGCCCGCGCCGGGAGGAAAGGACTATAGCGACGCCATCCAGCTCGCGCTCGGTGACCTCTACAGCCGGTGGGAACGCAAGGAAGAGGCGAAAAATGCCTACGAAAAAGCCCTGGAGCTAAACCCGGAATCGAAGGAGGCTAAGCAGAGGTTAGAAAAGCTCTAGCGTTAGCTCGGCCCTCAGCTACGTAGAGCTAAACCTTCGCTGTTTCCGTAAGCACCCGGC
>JAFAPF010000275.1 GCA_019247245.1 Rubrobacter sp.
GGTTGTGCTCTCCGCCGTCTCCTTGGGCACCTTCATATCCACCCTCAACGCCAGTATCGTCAACAGCTCGCTGCCCACCCTCGCGGACAATTTCAATGTGAGCATCCCTGATATCGAATGGGTGGTGGTGGCCTTTCTTCTGGCCACGGGAGTACTCTTACTCACCTTCGGGCGTTTGGGAGATATCGTCGGATACAAGCGGGTGTACGTGGGAGGGTTCGTTATCTTCGCCCTTGCAGGTGCAGTTTGTGGCTTGAGCCAGAGCGTGGCACAGCTGATTGGACTTAGGGTCTTGCAGGGGGTGGGAGCGGGGATGATCCAGGCTATAGGACCTGCAATCGTGACTGCGACTTTTAGCTCTCAAGAACGCGGCAAGGCACTGGGGCTGAACGGGATGAGCGTAGCGGTAGGGCTCGCGCTAGGTCCGACTTTAGGTGGCATCCTTACCGATTGGCTTTCTTGGCGTTGGATCTTCTTCGTCAACCTACCTGTAGGCGTCTTTGGCGTCCTATGGGCCCTAAGAGTGCTCTCCGACAGGGATAGAGACGAGTCCCAGCAGCAGCGGTTCGATCCTCTCGGCGCAGGTCTGGCCTCGGGGGCGCTCTTGGCTTTGCTTCTAGCCCTCTCAGAGGGAAGCAGCTGGGGATGGGGAAGCTTCGAGACCATCGGGCTACTTGCGGCGTTTGGCCTCTTGGGCGCTGCTTTCATCGTAACGGAGCTTCGCGTAAGCCAGCCGATGTTGGACCTGAAGTTGTTTGCCATTCGCTCGTTCTCGGCCGGCAACACGAGCTTGCTCATAGCCTTTGCCGCTCTGTTTGCAGCAAACTTTCTACTGCCGTTTTTCTTGGAGCGCGGGCAGGGGCTATCCGCCCTCGAGTCGGGTCTTCTCCTGACCCCGCTGCCTTTGGGTATCCTCGTGGTTGCCCCATTAAGCGGTGCGCTCTCTGACAGAATAGGGAGCCAGGTCCCGAGCACGGCGGGACTGACCGTACTGACGGTGGGGCTCCTCTCGCTTACCGGCGTAGGGGCTGAGACAGGTCACTGGGGCCTCATCTGGCGGTTCGCCATGGTTGGTACCGGCATAGGGCTCTTCAATAGCCCCAACCAGAGCTCCATTATGGGTTCGGTCCCTAGGCCCAGGCTCGGGATCGCATCTGGGATGATCTCTCAAATGCGTTATACCGGACAGGCACTGGGAATAGCCGTGGGGGGCGCGGTTGTCGCGAGCCGCACGCCGGTACACATACAGGATCTAGCCGGCACCCTCTCACAATCACTCGTCGAGCGCGAGGCCTTCATCCTGGCCATGCACGACGCCTTCTACGTCGGCGCCGCCATATGCATTGTCGGTATCTTCACCAGCCTTATCCGGGGTCGAGAAAGCTAGTAGATATAGAATCGCGGGATATACCCTCGAGCTGAATAGAGCACCAAAGCGTAAACCAGAAAGGTAGTTGAGCGACGAACGAGCGTGCAAGCAGGAAGATTCTCACCCGAGAGCGGGTTCTCCTGCTCGTGGGACTGTTCCTAGTTGCTTCAAACCTCCGCCCAGCGCTTACTTCGGTGTCGGCGGTGCTGGGGACGATTCAGCAAGACCTTGGCCTCAGCGGCGCCGTCTCAGGGTTACTGACGACGATTCCTGTGCTGTGCATGGGCGTCTTCGCCCTTAGCGCGGCATGGATCACAGAGCGGCTCGGCGCGGAGCGTGGGGTGCTGTGGTCTGTCGTTCTAATCGGCGTAGCAACCGCCGGCCGGCTGGCTGGTGAGGAGCTCGTGGTCCTCTTCACCGCTACGTTCTTGGTGGGCATTGGCATAGCGGTTGCACAATCCCAGCTGCCCACGATCGTGAAGGGCCACTTCCCCCAGCGGGTGGCGCTGGTGACGGGTCTATACACCCTCGGTATCAACGCTGGAGCAGCCTTGGCGGCAGAAGCTACTGCACTCCTCAAGGGTTTACTCGACGGCTTCTGGCCGGGGGCCTTGGCGTCCTGGTCGCTCCTGGCTGTGGTGGCCGTCGCCTTCTGGTTGCCATTGGTTTCGGGAACCCGCGCTAGAGATGGGTCCGACGCTGAGGGCGAGAGCACATCCTTGCCTTGGCGCAGCCGGCGCGCCTGGTTAGTTAGCTTGTTCTTCGGTGCACAGTCGTGTATCTACTATTCATGTTTGATGTGGCTTGCGCCGCTGTACGCGGACCGGGGATTGGGCGAAGGACAGGCGGCTACGCTACTCACGGTGTTCACCCTCGTGCAGCTGCCGGCGTCGTTTTTCATACCGACACTCGCCGACCGCTCGGAGGACCGCCGCCCTTGGCTAGCGCTAACATTGATCTTTAACATCTTCGGCCTAGCCGCCGTCGCGCTTATCCCGCTGGCAGCTCCCGGGGCCTGGGCGATCGCCCTTGGTATCGGGACCGGCGGACTCTTCCCTTTGGCGCTGACTCTACCGGTGGACAACGCCACGGATGCTGGGGAAGCCAGCCAGTTAACCGCGATGGCCTTCTTCGTGGGATACATACTGTCGGCTCTCGGACCACTGGTAACAGGCGGCCTGCACGATGTAACCGGCGACTATCTGGTTCCTTTTATCGCGCTCGCGATGCTTGGCACGGCAACACTTGCCGTCTCATTCTGGTTGCACCCATCATCGCGCCCGACAACCCAAGGAAGATGATACAGCCCGAATAATCGGCAGTTGGGCGCCAGATAAGGGCGAGAGACCTTTGTAGAGCAGTTACAATGAGACCGTGATGCGCACGACGAACAGACCGAGGAGCTCGTTAGTGTCGCTACCTTCGGTCGTTTTTGCCTTGGCTTTCATCGTGCTGGGCTGAACCACGAGCCACTCGATCGCGTACTCACTCGTTGGTCTTGCGATGCATAGCCACCTCGAATGGCAGGTACACGGCTATTTAGACGTCTTGAAGCTTGCGGGGGTGGCGGGCTTGTGCCCACCTTTGTACTCGCTATACGCTCTTTCTTCCGATACGGCTCGTTTGGGAGGTGGCTATATGAGGGAGGCATCGCAGGTACCCCAAAGCAGGTTACGCTGACTACGACTTTGCCTCCTGCTATCTTCGTTCTTGTAGAACATCTGGAGCATTTGGTCGCCGGAACGGGTACTTCTCCTTCTGCCCAGTTACTGGCAGTGGGCGTCCTCGCTCAGTTAGTCGTGGGCCTGCTGCGCCTGGCGCTCGTGCGCATGATCTTCCACGTAGCCGAACGGGTCATCGATTGTATCGCGCAGGGTTTTCATTCTCACCCCTCCTTATCGGCTCTCGCTAAACGCGAATGGCACGATCCTTCGATAACGCTTGTAATGAAGTCTCCAGCCTACCCGCACGGAAGAGTGGGTAAGCACTTAGGTGCTTGACGTAAGTTGGCCCTGGCCTGCGAATTACTGTACAGCGCGCCTCTATACCTCCCACTCGAACTCGGCGAGTACCGGTAGGTGATCGGAAGCTAACACAACTTCCTGAGGGGATCTAACCACCCGACACACTCTCAAGGCTTTGTCCATCGGCGGGGCAGCGAATACATAGTCCAGACGCACTTGTGGATGGGGCGCCGGGAGAGTAAAGCCATCTTCCTGCGGATGCAGCGTACGGAAGCAATCGACATAGCCTGCATCTAGCAGCGGTTTGAGTGCCCACCGCGGGATGTGGCCCAGTTGAAACCAGGTCTGCGCTTTGACCCACAGCGGTGCTTCCGTGACCAAAGCTTGATCCCCGGGTGCAATGGCATTGAAGTCACCAGCGAGAAGGTGTTGTCCGGGCGCCGTCTGCCGGATGTGTCGGA
>JAFAPF010000365.1 GCA_019247245.1 Rubrobacter sp.
CGTAGAGGGCGCCCGATGCTTCATTGGTTATGGCGTGGGTGCCGTGCATGTAGGGGTAATCTCCGGCTTCTCGAGCACCACCATAACCATGATGGTTCCTGCGATGGGTGCTTTGGGGAGCGTCGTGACTTCTTCGAGTTACGCTCATAGCGGCGTTGTATTTCGGTAACGGCTTAGAGATCTGGGCATGGGCTTGTCCATTACTTGTGAGCCTGGTTAGCTTATTATCTCTCATAGAGATGAACGAAGCTGCTGTACTGGTAAGGATCTGACTTGTGAGAGCGCTCTATTGAACAGTGGGATCGTGCTTCCCTTCGGCGACAAGCGGCCGGAGATCGCTACTTTCGCTTTCGTCGCGCCGGGGGCCTACCTCATCGGGGCGGTGCATCTGGGAGAGGAGTCGAGCGTCTGGTATGGGGCCGTATTGCGGGGCGACACGGAAGCCATCTGGGTAGGGGCGCGCACGAACATCCAGGACGGTTGTGTTCTGCACGCGGACCCGGGATACCCGGCGGTGGTGGGTAAGGGGTGCGTGGTCGGTCACAAGGCGGTCGTGCACGGGTGCGAGGTGGGGGATGGGTGTCTCATCGGGATGAACGCCACGGTCCTCAACGGGGCCAGGATAGGGGAGGGTTCGATCCTGGCAGCCGGTGCAGTGGTACCCGAGGGCCGGGAATTCCCACCCCACAGCCTCGTGGCCGGCGTACCGGCCAGACGGTTTGGCGAAGTGACGGAGGAGCAGACCCACGACGTAGCCCACAGTGTGCGATCCTATATCGAACGCGCTGCTGCACATCGGGAGGCGATTTTCCAGTGAATTTCAGTAGACAAAACCTCAGCTTCCTATATGAGCGAGGTTAACCTGGAACCCGAGGGGGTTACCGCCTCGGGAGGTAGAAATACAACGAAACAAGTAGAGTGTTTGTCTAACGCTACGACGCGCCCCCTAACTCCTTTCCGGGCGCCTTACATCTGGGGCGGGTGCGTCTCATCGCAAGGTGCCATCGATATGCACTCTCTTGTCTACTTTTGCCTACCCCTGAGAAAGTGTGTATGTCGGTGGTTTGGGACAAATATTCTCCCTGGAGTAGGATTCCAAACTACAAAACGCAAGCATGGAAACCGAGGAGCTACTTTTCTACGCTTTGTAGACGAGAAGGTCTGCAAGGTGCATATAGAGCAACGCTAGGCGATAGCGCTCTTGCCTAGTCAACACGCAAACGGTAGTGTCGAACAGGTCGTACCTTACAGCGTCGAGCCCTCCTACCGGAGCACCTCTGTGAAACCGGCAATGGATGTTTTGACAATCTCTTCTAGGGTCGTGAGGTATAGAGTGTTTTCCACAGCGGGCTACCTTGGTTTACGATCTCAGCTCGAGCCTGCGCTAGCACGAGTAATCGTACGTCGCAAGTAGTTCTCCTGCCGCTTCGCTTGGTAGCGACTCGGAGAAGTAATTGCCCTGGGCTAAGTCGCATCCCAAAGATTTTACCCACGCCAACTGTTCGGGCGTCTCTACCCCTTCAGCTAATTCGTACAGGCCCAGTCCGGAGACAATCCTGATCACGCCAGAGACAAGAACCTCGTCCTCGGTGTCTTCCCCTGGCCTCTCCACGAACGAACGGTCGAGCTTAACAAGGCCTACCGGCAAGCGCCTGAGGTAGGACAGTGCCGAGTAGCCGGTTCCGAAATCGTCCAGAGCGAACCGGACCCCTAGGTCCGCTACTCTCCGCAAAGTGTCGATGTGGTACTCCTCATCCGCTACTACCGAGGTCTCCGTGATCTCAAGGGTTAGCCACTTCGGATCCAGCTTGGCCTCCCGTAGGGCCTCCTCAACATCCCCGAGCAGGTCGGGGTGCTGCGGCTGCTTGGCGGAGATGTTCACACCGATGACCAGAGGTTGGACCGAGAAGTAGCGCTCCTGCCACTCTTTGGCCTGCTGGCAAGCCTCGCTGAGCACTAGCTTCCCGATAGGGACGATTAAACCGGTCTCTTCTGCTGAAGGCACGAACTTGCTGGGAGATATTGGGCCGCGCTCTGGGTGCTCCCAACGGACTAGCGCCTCCATTCCGAAGATTCGCCCGGTATCCACACCCACCACTGGTTGGTAATGTACCTTGAATTCGTCACGCTCCAGGCTGTCCTGCAGATCGGTGACGGCGACCACTGCTCAACCTGCGCGAGCAGCTGCCCTTGGAACAGTATCTTGTCCTGTGCCTATTTCCGCCTACAGCGGCGTTCATAATTATTGAACCGATAGCTGAGGGAAAGCATCAACGCGTGCCTCATGGAGGTACTGTGAATAGCCTCCTATCAGCTAGATAGCCCAGTATCTTTGCACCCTACGATAGGGGTCAATATTTATGCAGCACGCTGTAGAGCGGTAGACACCCTAGTGTCTTTCATGTTTCCGGCTCGGATCCTATAACCTGCCCGTAGTTGAGCAGCGTAACTAGGATGACTCCTCCGATAGCGTTCCCTAGTGTGGCCGGAAGCAAGAACCCAGCGAGGAATTCCCCCCAGGCGGTCTCCCCGCTGAAGACGCTTATCATAACTTCGGAAGAGCCCGCGATGCAGTGCACCAGCCCCGTGGCCGGGATAAGGAAGACCGGCATCCAAATTAATAATAGCTGGGACATGGTGTCTTGGGCAGCCGCTACCAACCAGACTATAAATGCCACAAGCCAGCCTCCGATCACCCCCTTCAGGACCAGCGTCCAGAACTCATTCTCCATCTTGTGGGCTGCCTCTTCTAGCAAGAGGTTAAGGGCGGAGGAAGGAAGTACCTCTGTATGGGTCACCGCGAATGCGAAGACCAAAGCGCCAAGGATGTTGGTGACAAAGAGTATTCCCCACAACCTCAACGTGTTTGCCAGTTCGCTGCGGTCCTTATCTAGCACTACGAGCACCGGGGTTACAGTGTTGGTAGTGAAGAGCTGCTGCCTGGACAACATAACGAGGATGAAGCCTATGGGGTAGGCGGCATAGGCCAGTAGGCCTACACCACCGCTCAAAGCCCCCACTACGCCCAGGGCCACTGCCGAGAACGAGACGTTGAGCCCTGCGCCGAAGCCGCTGAGCGCTAGCCCCGCGCTGCCCCGGCCCAGCTCTTCCCTTCCGTCCTCAATCGTCTCTTCTAATATTTCTCCGGCTGTTAGTGGAGCAGGCATAGATCTACTATGTTAGTAGAAGTCAGGCACGAATACTACTCAGATAAAGGATGGCGCCTGCTGAGATGGTCCTGAGAGAAAGAGCCACTCGGAGTGTTTCCGGGAAAGTCAACTGCCAGCTCCTCGCCCGTCTCTAGGCCTTCTCTTCTAGACCTCCAAAGGCGTGGCTCGGTGCTCCAAGCAATAGTACGGGGGTTCTTTGTGGCTCTGGCTCACTTCTGGTGTATCCTTTGCAGGTTAGTGAGAGGAGGAGAGTTGCCGGAAAAGTTTCAGGGTCTCTTACAAGCGGTCTTGCGTGACGACCTCGAAGTAGAGCCGCGGTACTATATCACTAGCGTCCGAACCTTTGAGGAGGCCGGAGTACCCAGCGAGGACACGGGCCTTGTAGTTACTATGTCCGATGGCTCTGAGTACCAGATCGTAATCGTTAGGAGCCGATGAACCCCACGCTACAGGTTTTAAGCTCCTTCCGTTATAGCTGTTATTATTCTGCCGTCGGTTGGAGAAAGGAGGGCGAGCGATGAGAAAACTGCTCGTCTTTGTGCCACTTGGGGTGCTGCTCTTCACAAGGATAAGACGTAATCCCATCCTCACACTTCTCGGGGTGTTGCTCTTCAATCGAAGGGTGCGTGGGCTCACCTTTAGGCTTCTCTTCAAGCTTATCGGAAATCCGCAGGCGCGGCGCCTAATCGTGAACCAAATAGTACGGCGACTGCGCTTCTGGTAGAGCCCGGAGAAGCCTAAGAATACCAGGAGAAAGATCGGAGAGACCTGGTATTGAGGTCAGCGGCCCTTAACGGTCACATACCCCCACTCCGCCACGGGACCGGCCGCTATAACCTGCGGTCACGGGCTACACCCAACCATCAGTGAAAGCCACTGTAGTAATAAAGCCCACTACAAAGGCGACGGTTAGGAAAAGTATCCCCATATGAGCTCGTTGAGGGTTCTCCTGCTAGCCACGCTTCTGCTGCCTCTTCTCGGCCGAGACAGCATAGCGCGTTCTACACAGCTTTTGCCCCCTGAGCTACCCGGCTCTTTCTCTCGTCAAGATAGCTACTTCGTTGGCACTGAGCAGCTCCCGGCTTGGGTTTCCGAGCGTCAGGCGTCGTACGAACCCGATGCCTTCGGGCTGGGGGCGGTAGCAGGAGAAGCTGACCAAGAAGTATCTGTCTGGCTCGTATCCTCTTCGGGCTAGACGATGCTCGACCCAGAGAGTAGTGGGCGGGGTAGATTCGGGAGACCGTCCGCGACATGCTCTTGAATCACTTCCGCATCCGGATACTTCGACATCTCGGCCAAATCGATGTTCCCTATCTCCGTTGGTTCCGTGCAGACGACTACGGGGGCATCACCAACATCGTCTTTGTATCTTTGTATGTGTCGAT
>JAFAPF010000019.1 GCA_019247245.1 Rubrobacter sp.
GTGCCCTCGATACGGCCTAACGCGTCCTCTTTCGCTGCTGTCGAATCGGGTACAGGCAATCCGATGCCGGACGGAAGCTCTAGCCATAGGTCCACTTCGTGGTCAATGTGCAGCTCCCCACAAGCCAGCTGAAACTCGAGGATGTGCCCTCCAGCATTCCTGTCTGCGGTGATGAAGTGGAAGTGATAGCCAGCTACGTTCAGGCCCTGAGCGTGGTGGGGGAAGCGGAAGCCCACGAGGCTGCCCGATACTTCGTAAAGCTCGAAGATCGGTTGGTGCTCGACGACCTCCGCGAGGGGCGGGTAGGGCTTTCGCTGGCGTGGAACACTGCGCGTCTTGACGTAATCGAACCGGCCATCCAGGCGAACGGCATAGCACGAAGCCTCGCCACTGACGAGCTGATCTAAGTAAGCACCGAAGGCCTTGGAGCCCATCGGTGTGGCGAGCGTCCGAGACAGGTCCGGCTCGAAGAAAGTCACCACAGCGAACGGCGTCCTCGTCCGCTCGTCGATAGTGTAAGCCCTCCCGTCCGCCTTCACTTGGTAGAAGCTGCCCTCAAGGGCGATCATCTCGCCGTCCAGTGCGTCGAGCGTGCCTAGGCCAAAATCTCCACGATCCCTGAGCTCTCCGAAGCTGACGTCACCATCATACTTCCCCTCAAGCAACGCCTCGATGGTCGAAGTTTGAAAGAGGGTGTGGTGGGAACGTCGGTCGCTGCCAAGGTCGCACTTATTGAGGTATTCGACGTGCAGCGCCCCTACCAGGGTGGTATCGATGGGCATAAGGTCCTTTCGGTTCGGTAAGCCATATGCCCGAGCTTATCCCGAAAGCCGGGACATCACAACATCGTCACCTATTATGTAAGGAAGCTGGGCCTTTGCGGCCTGAATCACCGCAACGTGGCGTGCTTGCTCGTTCAAGAATCTGCTGAAGCGCACCCCCCTGCCCGAGATGGTCCGGCTCTACGATCTCCGGGTACACATGCATCAACCCTGCCCTCAGCAGAAACGTCACCACGAGTACGTCTAAGAGCTCTCGAGCACGCCAGTACCACGCTCATCCTCAATATTTAATCTCACGTACTGCCCTGCAAGCATGGCGACGTGGCATCCACGGTACACCAGACGCTGGTTAACGAAGTAAAGGGCAGAAAACGCCCGGTTGCAAAATGCCCATAAATAAGGCCAAATCTCTGCCTAACAGGTTGCTCAACGTTTGGCTTCGTTGCCTTGGGTTAGTGTCAGGGATGACTCTCCCACAGCGGTTCGCGATGATGTTGGCTATGGTAGCTGCGATCGGCGGTGTCTACCACCTTCGTAGGTGGCTCGTCTAAGAAGCATTCGTACACTCATATACGGCAGGGTCAATCTCATCGCAATACACCGTAGATGTGATGAGTGACCTAGCTGTACAAGGCTTCTTCACTCGCTGCGGTCACGGCGGGCTGGAGCAGCATTTATCAAAGACGCAATGTACGCGAAGCATGGTCAGCAGAACCCGTCCCATGCCTTGGGTTTTCTCGGAAAAGGTGTGAGAAGCACCTGACCCTCACGGGAGGCCCCGTCCTGCAAGGGCCGAGCCCAAAGCAGTGAAGCCTATGATGAGAACCAAGATCATAATGCTGAAGACTATGACGCTCCCCCCGAATTTCATGGTCTCGCTGAAACCGTTGCCAGCCCGCTCCGTACCCGTCTCGTTTCCCCATTTGTATACCTTGCTTGAATGGGTATGGTTCATCTCAAGAGTGCCCTCTACCGCATTGCGCAACTTCTCTGCTCGGCTGCGGGCGCTGCGGACCACCCAGACGAGTTTGTCGAGCTCAAGCTTCTCGTTTGTGGACACCGCAGCGGCGTAATCTTCCGCGGTGGCGAGCTTGGAGCGTAGATGGTCACAATCGAGACTACGCTTGGCCCATTGCTTCATAAGACTGAGCATGACTTCCTCGTCGCCTTCGCGCTGGACGGCAAATATTTCGTCTGTCAGCTCTTTGAGCGTGGCTTCGCTAGCTCGCAGATTCTCTCGGAGGGCCAGCGCCTCCGCGCGGGCGGCCGCGTGTATCTTTAGAGCATGCGCACTCTCGACGTGGGCGCGTTCAACCTCAGCCAGCTCCGCTTCGAAGAGGCGTGCCATACTATCGAGGAGTAGGGCTCGAGCGTGCTGCTCGGCCTTACCCTGTGGTAACGCACTTCCTAGCACATCCTCAGAGCGCTCAGGGGACATAAAATATTAAGGCCTTGTGCACTTGGGTTAACCACTTGCTTCTTAACCAACGGTAGTGGGATATGCCGCAGTGGCACGAAGCGCCCGTACCCAGCTCGGCGGGCAATGTGCTACGGGATTGGCGCTGCCTCCTCATACCGCGTGTCCTATTAGACTGGAAGGGGTTTGGAACAGTGACCTGCTCAGTTCTATGTAAGCCCATACTTATTATCTTTTCCCTTACCTTTCCCCTTACACTCCCCAACAGGGCAGCTATATACTCACACTAACAGATATTGCCGAGCTACGCATTCCCTATCGTCTAACACCTGCCTCCTACAGCGGATTGCAATGATAGTTGTTAAATTGACGGCGAGCATCCTACCATCTGCAGCTCGAGGAGCTGCAGGCTTCTATAACTAGAAACCAACAATAGCCAAAAAACTCACTCTCTTCTCAACGCACGGGGCTCCCCTACACGTGCGCTTATGCTACCGACGGCACACATGTGCAACGCGGTTGCTCTTTAACGTAGGACTTAGCGAGAGCACACTATCGTCTTAGCTACTGGTTTTTGCTAAAGGGTTATGGGTATGGGACAAAAGGTTCTGCTAAGCGTAGTGAAAGAGGTTGGCCTGTGGCAACCACGAAAGTCAATGATTTTTGGTCCAGGTATTGGAGAAGTCTGCGATGCCGAGCATCAGTTCCTCGACGGACGACAAGAGATGGAGCACGCCACCGATCAGGATCTAAAGGGCTCTATCCAACAGCACATTAGCGATGCTGAGCAGCAAATCCGCAACGTAGAGCGGCTTTGCACAAAAAGTCGGGGTCCGACACAAGAAGTGTTAGTTCGACCCTGAACAAACCGCCCCTTCTTGCAGTCGCTTGTAATTCGGGTGCAAGGCTACCTAGAGCAGGTTTTCGAGCAGCTGGGCCAGCAGTCCCAACGGCAGACAAACGAAGTGGCCCAAGGGCTGGTGAGGAAAGCTCGGCAAAATATGCAAGAGGCCGAGAACGAAGCTATCCGCGACTGCGTGATCAACGCTGCGGTTATCAAGGCCGAGCACTTCGAGATAGCTTCTTACTGAGATCTGGTAGTCGGCGCTCAGCAGAGGGGCGAGAAGAGATAGGAGCCTGCTGGAGCGAAATTATGCAGCAGGAGGACCAAACGGCGCGAATCGCCGAGCAGAGCGCAGCTGAATTGTTCCAGAAGGCCGTGTGGGCGCGGGAGGGCAAAAGGGGAGCTACGGCAAGAATAGGATCGGCACCCTACTAAAGGGGTTCGGTCTTGCAGTTCAGCGGGCACATCAAGGGTAAGCCACTGGGCGCGAGGTCGTTCAGGCGTTCGCGCTAAGAGTACTGATAATCTCTATTTCATTCGCTCCTAAAAGCTCTCACCTTGAGTTGAGAACGTGTCAGGTGATTACGAAGCTCTCCGACCTCCCAGCTAGCCAGAAGCGTTCTTCTCAGCTATCCTCAACCGACCTGTAAGCCGTGCCACTTCGTCTTCCAACCCTTCGATGTGCTTTCGGCACACCTTTAGCTCCTCTTTGAGGTATTCGTTACGCTCTAGGAGATCGAGGTACGAATACAAACCTTCCAAGGGTCTTTCATCGGCATGAGCGCTAAGGGTCATCCTAGTCCTCCGAACATTATTGTTTCTCTTTATCTATATAGTATATAGATTTTATAGACAATATTAATCACGGGAGCACTTCCTATTGAGAGCCGCGCCCATAGGTGAGTAGCGGATAAATGAACGGATGATAAAAGCGCGTTTGGATCGTCTAGGCATAGGTAGAGCGTGAAACGTTCCTTGTGTATCTTCTTAGGAAGATATAGGCAATAGGCCTTATTACCTCCTGCGAAGCCTCATAAAGTAGATATTATAAGCACAGTAGAAGCACTGGCGCCTCGAAGATGGCTGTTCTAGAGCATCCTCAAGAGATCTAGGGGGCCACACCATGATCCTCACTCGACAACAAGAAGAAGAGTAATGCCTCTTAAGAAAACAAGCTCTATAAGGGATGTTTAAGGTCTTTGAAGGAGAGCAAAACAGAGGGGGCTCGTGTAGGAGTAATGACTGTCAGAGAGAATATGTTTTGATGGCCCCCTCCAGAAAACGAAGCAC
>JAFAPF010000416.1 GCA_019247245.1 Rubrobacter sp.
TCACTCAAAACAATATTAGCTCGACTATCTGCACGAGAGGCTTTACCAAGCCAATTAGACCACCCGCCAGTTACACCAGCAAGCTCAAGCAGCAGCAGCTTACCGATGAGAAACTACCAGGTAAGCCGGAGGACTATGAGGAAGATCATCTTATATCTTTGGAGCTTGGAGGGGCACCTCAAGACCCCCGCAACTTGTGGCCAGAGCCGTGGGAGAGTCGCGGAAGCAAGCTTGCGTCTGCCGGGACAGGAGCCGAGAGCAAGGATAAGGTGGAGGATCAAACCAACAAGCTAGTTTGCTCAGGGAAGATGAACTTGAGCGATGCACAGCAGAGAATAGCTGCCGACTGGCAGAAGCTGGGTAAGGATGAAGGAGTACTATAATTCGCTGGTACCATATTAGCCATATACCTTTATGAGACCAGCCATAGCCTGTGCCGTATTCACCAGATATGCGTTAGGGTATAGATGCTTGCCAGAACGTCCCTACCAGCGCTCATGCACCTAACTGCTATGACAAGCGTGTAGGTTGCTAGGAGTATTCGGGTTGTATCTCGACCTCAACATACTTAGCTCCCTTCTCTTTGCGCTCGCGCTCAGGCAGATCGAGGCCTCGAAGAAGCTTCAACATTCCCGTATTCCTGCTCATTACCACCCCATAGAAGTACCGAATCCCTCTATCACGCGCCTCATCTAGCAGTTGTTGAGTCAAATGCTGGCCTAAGCCACACCCTTGCCATTTATCCTCAACAAGGGCCGAGTACTCGGCTTGGTCTGTGCCTACTTCACGGTCGAAGCGTGCCACCGCGATAATTTCACCTTGCTGGGCGGGATCCAGCGCGACTAATGCGAAGCGGTCTGTACCATCGACGTGAGCGAAATACTGAGCCTTCTCGTCGCTCAGCTCCTCCATAGGACCAAAGAAACGCAGGTAGACCGTCTCTTTGCTGCAACGGCTGTGAAGTCGTTGCAGCGCAGAAGCGTCCTCGGGCTGGATAAGCCGAACGGGGACCCCTTGCCCGTCGTCTAGCGTGAGGAGTCGGGGCTCTTCTTGTCCCTTTGCTAACATCATGTCCCTAGAGTACTCAGGATCGAAGCATCATTACCAAGCTTCGAGAGGCGGGTTTTTACCAAGACTCTCCCGAAAGCTCGTTTTGCAGCCCGCGTCACCACTTGCGGCGTACCCCACACCATGCGCGCCGCAACCTGCATCTCGTTTACGTGCGTCCTGGTCACACCTCGCGCAATCCGCCGCTCGTCGCCTTCTATGGCAGCGAGCACAACCTCAAGACACCCAGCCGCCCATTCGGTGAACTTTTCGTGGCACATGCTTTTCCTACCTCCTACTCGGGATGGACTTCTAGACCTCGGAGACGTTCTTCGCCTCCAGGCCCTCCTAGCCCCAGGCGGCAGCGTAGGTCACCTGAGCACCGTTCTCGAGGGGCTTGGATTCCTTGCCTCCCGCTATGTCATTATGGTGCACGAGGACTTTCGTGGCCTCATCGTCCGGCACGATAAAGCCGTAGCCCAGAGCAGCGCTATACCACTTGATCTTTCCTCGGGCCATATGCGCAAGCCCTCCTTTCTTAAGGATTGCACCCTACGATATCCACTACGTGTATTCTGCACATATATTCTATTTGTCAAGGGCGGAACACGTTTGTCTCACGGTCCGGTTACGAGGAATACCCGATGTTGTGGTTATGAGAAGCTCTGCGTCAGGATGTTGGGCTACAAGGGTAATTTTTATAAAGCTGGGAAAGCTCTGCTCCCAACGTGTTGCGCCGGTGGATAAAGATGCGAGAAGGTGCATACGTTCCGTGCTTAGAAGGCGCTGCATCAAAAATCACCGGGCTTGTTGGAAAACGCGGGCCTGATACTTCTGGCCTTCGTCCAGGGGCTTGAAACCTCAGTTTTCTAGTGTTACACGCTGGTATTTGAATATTTTCGCCGCCTTTTAACCCGCTACGGGTCCCGTAATGACATTTCCATCAGGCTCGACCGTTTTTAAGTCACTTACCTCTCTCCTCTTGAGTCTCCGGGTTTTCTTTATACTCGTGTGTATAGCCCCAGCATCAGTACTACTGGCCTTTCGCACCGCAGTCATAGAGTATCTGCGCCCTCATCATCCCGGTACCTATTCCCCCCTCCTGATCGGAGCTAGATGACGACTGCCACAGCTCCTGAGGAACCTGTTCACAGTTATCCTGCACCCAGTCGGTCGGCTCGTTCTGTAAAAAGCTACGCCCGCCACTTAGAAAATCTTCTAGGGCTTGCTGCTGACTAGATGACTGGGAGGAGGCATATTCGGACATCATCTCTCCCATGCGCTTCATATCTGGGACCAGGAAGAAGCGCAAGGCCCCTTCGTCCACCAGCCTAGTAACCTCATCGCTGGTAAGGACCGGATCGCGGCCTATGAACCCACCGAGTGCGATTACGGGATCAGGCTCATTTGCATTCAGGATGATCGGAGATGCGCTCATAGCGTTAGTGGTAGCAACTAAATACTTGGCATCGTCCCGGTTGGCCCGCAGGTAGTTTATCAGCGCAGGGTCGACGTCACTACCGAAACCCTCACCACGTCCACCACTTTGGCTACCCATAGGGCCAACACCTGGAGGCCCGCCCCAGGACGATCCTTGGACGGTCTGAGGACCGGCAGCCGGCAGCATTGCGTTCCCCTGCCATACAGTATATGCGGCCCAAACCGTAGGGGCGATGAGGAGGGCCAATATGCCTACAACTCCTACGCTCGCTGCATAATTGCTCACCTTTGGCCTTGGTCTCAGACGCAGAACTATCAGTGTCACCGCCGCAACCAGGCACAATCCCATAATGGCGGGCGGCAGCCAGCGGCTCCAATCCTCATCGTAGTAATCCAGGACGATGTAGGTTTGTAGGGCAGCCATGCCTAGAAGAGTCAGGGGCAAAAGCCACCCACGCCAGCCCACTCTCCGGTAATCGCTCCATAGCGCTACTACCCCTACACCCACGAGTGCCGCTATGGCCGGGGCGAGCATCACCATATAGTAGCGGTGAAACATACCGGCGACGCTGAAGAACACAGCCATCGTAAGCAGCCACATCCCCCAGAGTACTAGTGCTCCTTGGCGCTGGTCGAGCGAGAGTAGAGGAAGGTTCTTCAAGAAGGAGACTACCCTCAAGAACCACCGCCTCCATAGCCGAAGTCCTTGAGGAGGTTGCTGGTCAAACGGCAGCCGAGGGCGATTTTGCCAGCTAACTACCAGCAGGCCTACAACGGCCAGCGGCAAAAGCCACCCTATCTGTCCAGCGAGTTGCTCGTCGAAGAGCCTCAAAGGTCCGGCCTCGCCGGTCTCGCGAGCGCCAAACGGACCGAACCCTCCACCCCCCGGAGCATCTCCTTGCAGAGCAGACCCTTGTTGCTCAGGCTGTTCCTCACTTACAGGCGCGCCTCCCCTCCATCCCAACAGGCGGTTTGCACCGTTGTAGCCAAAGGCCAAGTCCAGTTCTGAATTGCTGGAGCTGGAGCCTACATAGGGACGCTGGTCAGTAGGCGTGAGATCTACCGCCACCGCCCAAGACAGCGACACCACCAACAGCACAACCGTAGCAACCCCAAGGTGCACGAAGCGTCGCCACCAGCTCACAGGAGCAACAAGATACAACAAATATAAAGCGGGCAAGACTAGGTAAGCTTCAAGCATCTTTATGTTGAAGCCTAAACCCACCAGGAAAACTCCTACAAGCAGCCAACGTAGCCGCCCACTGTTCACAGCTCGGATAACCGCCCATGCCGCGACCAGTACTGTTAACACTAGCAAACCGTCAGAATTGTTAGTGCGCTCGACCGCAATGGCGATAGGAGTTACAGCAAACACCAGCGCGGCTAGTATCCCAGCGACCGGTCCAAACGTATTGCGCACCAGATGGTAGAGCAGCGCAGCAGAGAGGACCCCCGCTAAAGCCTGAGGAAGCAAGAGGCTCCAGCCGTGGAAGCCGAACAACTCAGCACTTGCTGCCTGGATCCACAGCCCTAAGGGAGGCTTATCTACTGTCACGAACCCTGCATCAAAGGAGACGAAGAAGAAGTTGTGCCAGCTAGTGAGCATGTCCTTGACAGCTGCAGCATAGTAGGCGTTGCCGTAGCCCAAGTCCGTCAGGCGGAACAGGTTCAAGAAGGCTGAAAGTATCAGGACCGCAATCAGGGCGAGCCGGTGCCACGAAGCGTTGTGCTCCGATGTGCGTACCCCATCGGCCACGGTATTACGTTTCTGGGTTAGCTCCTCGGTCATATCAATTCCTTTATGTATGGATAAGCATAGAACAAGAGGAACACTAAACTATAAATCTTCTTGCGGCTTTCTGTGTGCTTAGGCTTAGCCTGGCTTACTTTAGCGATTGCGCCTCTCTTGTCTCTCTGAGCAAAATATAGGCTTCATGTTTAATCATTTATTGAGAAGGTTCTTTACGAGGACCCACCAAGGACCTATCTTTTCCATGTGATAGTGGGCATTTACCCAAGTCCATAGCTCCGCATTGTGCTCAGTTGTGGCCTCTGCGCCGGGCAACAAGGACTGTCCTTCGCCGAAGAAGGTGAGTACATTGTATGCCTCAAGCCCTCGAAGCCACCCTTCGAATCCTCCCGGCTCTTTAGCATCGATATAGCGGTCGATCCCTGCGGTGATGAAGAGGTAGGGGTTGGGATTCTTCCGGTGAAGAAGCACTAGAACCTGCGGCGAATTTATGGAGGCTATCGCTTCGTCTTCTCCAAACCTGTTCTCTATCTCTAACGCTCCTTCCCTCTGCTGGCTCAGGCGTATGTTCGTGCCCAAGAGTTGATGAGCCGCAATGGGATTGATATCTAAAGTGTTTGCTATAGCCACCCCTAAAAGGGCCACGCCCAAAAGCGCGCCAACGAATTTTGGGGCTTTGGCGTAGTAGATCATAGAAGCCAGAAAGCTCCCAAACCCGACAGCTGCATATGGAAGGTAGACGTAGAAGTCATCGCTTAACTGAAAATCCAATAGAGCCCACAAAAAAGGAGCCGGGAAAGAAAGAAGGATCGGGGCGACGCGGTATTGGTACGGCCTCAGAAAGTAGAGGCGAAAGATCATAACCAGGCCGATCACAATCGGCACTAGCATCGTGCTGTACGCCAAAACAACGTTGCTTATCGGTTCCCACAAGTTTGAGGGATCTGACAACGCCCTGAAAATGAGCGGTGTCGTCGTATATGCCCCTCGCTGGAGGTACCGGGCGTTGAAGAGAACCACTCCGTCCAGAAGGTCTTCCAAAGCTCCATGGTGATAGAAGTACGCGCCGACGGCCACAAGTGGCGTTATTACCCCAACCGAGGCACGAAGCACGGCGCCACGGCGCTCTTCTTTGGGCCGCGTAACGGCCAGAACCAAGGTTACTACGGAGAAGA
>JAFAPF010000100.1 GCA_019247245.1 Rubrobacter sp.
GTCTCCCCCTTCTCGGGTAGTACGCTCCATAGCTTCGCGTAGGAGGGGTTGTCCGCGCCCTGCTTGATCAACACGCCGATAACAACGATCTTACCGTCAGGTGTATGGTAAACGACGTGCAGCTCCATCGGATCTTCTCGCGCGGGATGATAGAGATGTGCAAAGAAGGCCAACGCATCGGGCTCTCCAAGGAGACGGCTCTCTGGTTCAGAGACTTTCCTCCTGAGGAGGACCCATAGACGAGGATAGGGCAAGAGCTATCCTAGAGGCACATTGAGGCTTTTAGGTTGTCGCGTAAGCTAGTTACCTCATGAACGCCAAAAAATTTCCCGAAGACGGCTCGGTGAGCGAAAGAACCTGCGCCTAAGGGCAGATAGCTTACTCAAGACACCACCTGTACGTCCACATCCCCCATTTCCTGAATGAAGTGCTCTAGAACGTTGCCCCGCAAAAGCCTTTCCCACCAGCTCCGGTTGGAGTGGCCAACGATCACGTAGGTAACCTTGTGCTCGCGGGCGAACTTGACCAGCTCGGAGACTATGTCCTTGCCCTTGAGCTGCACTACCTCGGCACCTAGTTCCTTCGCCACCTGAAGGTTGTCCGCAAGCTGTCGCTGGGCGGTGGCAGAGATCTTCTCGGAGGCCTCCCGCGGAGTCTCGATGTAGACCACATACCATTCGGTATTCATCCGTCCGGCGACTCGGCTTCCGCGGCGAATCAGGCGCTTGGAATCCGGGTTGGAGCTTATGGCGACCATTACTCGCTCAGGGTCTCCAGCTTTCAAGCTACTAGAGCGGCGAGCGCTGTAACGTGCCTCCACGTCCTTGGCGGTCTCCCGTAGGGCAAGCTCCCGTAAGAGAGATAGATTGTCCTCGGTGAAGAAGTTCTGCAACGCTCGCCCCACCCTTTCCTGCGGATAGACCTGCCCTTCAAGCAGCCTCTGGCGAAGGCTATCCACGGGTAGGTCCACGTTAATCAGCTCGGCCTCGCGTACGATGCGGTCAGGAACGGTCTCCTTAATCTTGACCTTCGTCATTCGCTCAACGAACTCATTTATGCTCTCCAGGTGCTGAATGTTCAGGGTTGAGAAGACGTTTATCCCGGCAGCGAGAATCTCTTCCACGTCCTCGTAGCGCTTGCAGTTCTTCGAGCCTGGGACGTTAGTGTGAGCAAGTTCGTCGATCAGGGTGATCTGGGGTGTGCGGTCTATAACGGCTTGGACATCGAGTTCTTCGAGGACGACACCTTTGTAGTCAGTCCTCTTTCGAGGGATGACTTCTAGGTCCCCAATCATCTCCCGAGTGCGCTCCCGACCGTGGGTCTCTATGTAGCCTGCCACCACGTCAACGCCAGCGCTCTTTAATTCGTGGGCATCAGCGAGCATCTTATAGGTCTTGCCCACGCCCGCGGCAAAGCCCACGTAGATAGTGAGCTTTGCCCGTTCCGCCCGCTTTATTTCCTCAAGGTACTCTTCGGGGGTGCGTCTTCCGTCCATGTTCGTCAAGAATTATTCCTCACGCGCCCTGCCTTTAAAGCTTGTCCAGCGTCAGGTTCAGCTCCAATACGTTCACCCGCGGCTCCCCGAAGATACCTAGTAGGCGGCCCTCGGTGTTCTCTTGGACCAGCCGTCGCACCTCGTCCTCCGAAATGCTTCGCCCTCGAGCGACGCGGGGAACCTGAAGGTCTGCGTTCGCCGGCGTTATGTGCGGGTCAAGTCCCGAGGCCGAAGACGTCACGGCGTCCACGGGAACTTCGGTATCTTGGGGAAGGTTGTTCTCTTCCCGGTAGGCTTGCGCACGCTCATTGACAGCATCGATGAGTGCCTGGTTGGTCGGCCCCTGATTACTGCCCTGGCTTTGAGCGGCATTGTACGGCTCGGCATCATTTGAATCCGTACTACCGGACTTAAGCGTTGCGCTGGGGCGGGGGTGAAAGTACTGTGGTTCGGTGAACTGCTGCCCGATAAGATGTGAGCCCACGACCTCGCCATTTCGCTCGACGAAGCTTCCCTGTGCTTGATACGGAAAGACGAGCTGGGCAACCAACGTAGTAACCAGAGGATACGCCAGGCCGCCGACGAGCAAGACCAACACAGCCGACACGACGGCTGGACGTATCAACGTACTAATCGAAGAGTTTGTCTGGATGTCTTCTCTAGCTTCCATCTCTTTCTCCTAACTGAACGTCTGGCCGGCCAGCATCTGGAAGTGCTCGGCCAGCTGTCCCAGGGCCCACGCCGGGAAGTAGGTCAGTCCACCGACGATGAGGATTACCCCGATGAGGGTGGCCCCAAATAGCGGAGTGGCGGTCGAAAACGTTCCCGCGCTCTGTGGGACGGTACGCTTGGTCGCAAGCGAGCCCGCCACTGCTAGGAGCGGCACCAGGGTAAGGTAGCGCCCGATCAGGATCGCGAACGCAATGGTCGTGTTGAAGAAGGGCGTGTTGGCATTGAGGCCGGCGAAAGCCGAGCCGTTGTTCTCGGTCCCCGAGGTGTAGGCGTAGAGTATCTCAGAAAAGCCGTGTGCCCCAGGGTTCGCCAAGCTGTCCAAAGCCCCTGGCCATACCATCGCTAGGCCGGTGAAGCCCAGGATGCTCGCCGGATAGAATAACAAGGAGAGGACCACGAGCGTCACTTCTCTGGCCTCGATCTTCTTTCCCAAAAACTCTGGGCTGCGCCCGACCATTAGCCCTACGATAAAGACCGCCAGAATGGCGTAGGTAATGACGCTTATAAAGCCTACCCCCTCGCCCCCGAAGATGGCGTTTAGCTTCATGTTTACGAGGGCTCCCAGGCCTCCAAGCGGGGTTAAAGAGTCGTGCATACCGTTGACCGAACCCGTTTGGGTCGCAGTGGTTATAGAGACAAATGCGGCGCTCAAGGGGATGCCGAAGCGCACCTCCTTGCCTTCCATATTCCCTCCGCTCTGGTCAGCGCTCAGGCTTTGGTCTGCACCGGCGCTGGTAAGCAACGGGTTGCCGTATTGCTCTGCTGGGTACACCAGGCAAATCGAGCCTACAAGCAGGATCGCAGCGACCGCGAAGAGCACCCAACCCTGGCGGCGCCGACCAATCATGATCCCGAAAGCGTAGAAGGTGGATGCCGTAAACAGCAGCATCGCCACGCTCTGGATGGCGTCTACCAGGGGGGTAGGGTTCTCGAAGGGGTGGGCGCTGTTCTGATTGAAGAAGCCGCCTCCGTTGTTGCCTAAGTGCTTGATTGAGGACAGGCTCGCCACCGGTCCGCGCGCGATCTCCTGGGTCCCCCCCTCCAAAGTGGTGGCGCTCACGGAGGTGGCAAGCGTCTGCGTCTCGCCCTGCCAG
Source organism: Rubrobacter sp. (assembly GCA_019247245.1). Taxonomy (GTDB): domain Bacteria; phylum Actinomycetota; class Rubrobacteria; order Rubrobacterales; family Rubrobacteraceae; genus Rubrobacter_F. The sequence goes on from JAFAPF010000100.1 coordinate 3,322, forward strand.
ACGAACAGGAGCGCGAGCACTAAGGAGTGCGGCCGGATCAGGCGGAAGATGATACGGGGCAGGTCTACCCAGAAGTTGCCCAAGCGGTCGAAGCCGCTGCGCGCCAGACCA
>JAFAPF010000101.1 GCA_019247245.1 Rubrobacter sp.
CCAGGGCCACGAGCCAAGCGCGTAGGGAGCTTCGCTCTTCTCTTTAGAAAGATGAGCTCGGCTCTTTGAGGAACTCCGCCTCCTCGGGGGTTGACCGGCGGCCTAGGATCTCGTTCCGATGAGGGAAGCGTCCAAAGCGATCAATTATCTTCGAGTGCTGCACCGCGTAGGCGAGTATGTCTTCTGAGCCTGTCTCCTCAGCGAGCGTGCGGAATAGCTCCACCGAGAGGCGCTGGTCCTCTAGATTCTCGCTGTGCTCGAGGGGCAAATACATAAACATGCGCTGTACGGGAGAGAGCTCCCGATCGTAGGCACGATCAAGAGCGTGGTGGGCCGTTGCGAGCGCCAATCCGTCCGCAGCGTACATCCGCGCGTCTCCACGGAACATGTTGCGGGGGAACTGGTCAAGCACCAGTATCAAGGCGAGACAGCTCCGGGCCTCCTCCTTCCAGGCCTCTAGCTCACCCGCGACGGCCCCCTCGTAGGCGTCCTTGAAACGGTCGCGGACCTCACGGTCGAAGTCCGGATCCCTGGAGAACCAGGCTTCCTTGAACTCCCCGTAACCCTCTTCACCCTCGCGACCGAACCAGAACGCTAGGATTGCCCCCGAGGTCGCCTTCACCTGGCTCACTTCAATAACCGACTCATACGTCTCCTTCTCCTTCTCGCAAAGTGTTGCAAGCGCTTTAGAGATCAGGATACCAGAGACCCCCACGACGCCCCGGTACCTCAATCTATCTGCACGGCTGCGAGGGATACGGAACTCTCCATAATCCCCGGGCTATGAGATCACACTTTGAGCCCGCTCGATCGCTCGTACTGAATACGTTGGCGATCACATAAGTCTCTCTTGAGAAGAGCGTCGACGCAGGGCCTCGCGGCGACTAGGCGATGTAGTTATCACGCTGGCCCTTATGAGGTAACCAACGCGACTGTATATTGGTCCAAAAGTCTACGGCTGCTTGAGCTCTCCTTCCGGGACAGGATGGAGGATACGACCGCTATGGTACAACTGATGCGCACTTAAAGGAGGAGACTTAGCCTGCACCGGAGCGTGAAGTTTGCATCACTTCTTTATAAGAGCTAGGCAAAACCGCCTACGAGCTGAATGCCCTATTTAGAGCAGCCAAGAGCTGAGGTTTAGGGCACAAGAGAAAACGATGGTCAGGGACCACTTTGGGAAAGGAGAGAGATGAAGAAGGTGCTCAACGCTCCAGAGAAAGCGGTGGAAGAGATGCTGCAGGGAATGGAGCTGGCGCACGAGGGTTTGATTCAGGTCCTACCCGAACACAACCTCATCATACGGGCCGATGAGCCTGTGCAGAACAAGGTTGCACTTGTCTCCGGCGGCGGTTCGGGCCACGAGCCGACCCACGGCGGCTACGTGGGTCCCGGCATGCTGGACGCAGCCTGCGCCGGAGCTGTTTTCACCAGCCCAACACCAGATCAGATGCTCGAGGCTACCAAAGCCGTAAATGGCGGGGCTGGGGTTTTCTACGTCGTCAAGGATTATACAGGCGACGTGCTGAACTTCGAGATGGCTGGGGAATTGGCCGAGGCCGAGAGCATAGAGACCGACTACGTCGTAACCAACGATGACGTAGCGGTCGAGGACTCTACGCACACTTCTGGACGGCGCGGGGTGGCAGGCACGGTCTTCGTGCATAAGATATGCGGCGCAGCCGCCGATGATGGCAGGGATCTCAAACATAAAGGAGCTTGCCGAGCGGGTAAATTCTTATATGCGGTCGATGGGCATGGCCCTGACCAGTTGTGTGCCACCTGAGAGTGGAGAGCTCATCTTCGAAATTGGGGAGGATGAGATGGAGCTCGGCATAGGCATTCACGGCGAGCCGGGCGCCGAGCGCAAGAGGATAGAGCTCGCCGACCGGATAGTCGAGGAGATGTTGGGGAGGATCCTCGTTGATACTATGGATTTCACGCAGAGCGAGGTTGCTGTGATAGTCAACGGTGCTGTGATAGTCAACGGCATGGGTGGTACGCCCCTCATGGAGCTCTGCGTTGCCTACGCCAACGTTCGGGACATACTCAAAAGGGAAGGAGTCCGAGTCTACCGGATACCCTACGTTGGAGAGTATATGACCTCTCTCGAGATGGCGAGCCTTAATATTACCCTGCTCAAGTTGGACGACGAGATGACGAGGTACGTCGAAGCACCGTGCGACGTTGCGGCAAGACACCCATTTTAGACAGCGTAGCAGGGGACATCGTATCGCATTCGCCCGGCCTAGTAAGTGA
>JAFAPF010000109.1 GCA_019247245.1 Rubrobacter sp.
ATCCCGTTTGAGCCGTGCGGGCTGCTTCCTAACGCCTCAAGAACCTTCCTACTGCATGAAGCACCACTACTAGCAGCGTGACTAGCACCTCAGCAGGACCTCACCCAGCAAGTCCCCTCTTTCCCTCCTATTCTCATGCCGAGTATCCCACCCTTGCGCAGCCAGCGCCTATACGGTTAATAATAAACCACGAAAGCAGCTCGTTGTCCTCGAAAGAGCGTCCTCTGCAGGCATGTGTGCCCAATCTATAGAGTAGTGGAGCTCGAGCACTATGCAACAGTTCTATAGCCTGTATCCCTCCTGAGCAGGGGAAGAGTTGCTGGAGTACATACGAGGTGGCGCAGGGGAGAGGGTGAGGCTATCAGTCGCTCATCCTCTCAAGCCCACTCCAAACTACATCAAGTAACCGGTAATCTGGGTGGCAAAAAAGGCACCATACCGGCTGGTCCTTGCCCTTGACGTTCTTCAATCCCAAGAGCACCCTACCCCACCTTCAGAGGGACGCCCTGCTGGTTCTCCGCATTCCTCGCAACGCTTGCGGGGCCTGAAGCCCGACCCATCACAACGGGGGCATTCCTTATCCTCATGCCAGAAGCACTCAACCAACTCCGGGGACTCTTGCACAGAACGCGCTAGACTAGCCTCGATCACAGGACCTCCTTTGGCTGCCTGTGGTCAGGCCTCGGGGTGTGCGACCACCGCCGGGGCCATTCTTTTTATGACACCTGTATTATACCATAAACATATATTCAAATACATATTTATGGTATAATTTATATATAAGACAGGTACAAAGGGGCTCGGCTAAAATGCTCACCGTGCTGTATATCGGCGATAAGCTAAGGAAAACCCGTAAACGCGCTTTGCTAACCCAGCAGGAGCTAGCCGATAAGTCGGGAGTGGGCATTACCACCATCATCAGGATCGAACGCAATCAAGTAGAGCCACAAGCTCGGACCATCCGCAAGCTGGCCCAAGCTCTCGGCGTTGAGCCCCATGAGCTGCTGAAAGGAGAAAATGATGGGTAGGCGCGGCAATGGCGAGGGTATGATCACCCGCCGGAAGGACGGACGTTGGGAGACTCGCTGTCAGAGGTCAGGGACAAGCTCGCCAAAGCCTTATCCGATCGCATCGACGGGAGTTCGAAGAAGCCCCAAGCGTCCCTTGTGATGACCGCCGAGATCAGCGCCCCTAGCGCCTCGATCAGAGCTTCGCGCGGGTTCGGACTTGCAGTTCAGCCTGAAAAAGCGCCTTCAGAGTCCTTACTTCTAATGATTTGGCAAGTAATGTCCTAAGTTCAAAAAGAGTTTGCCCCGAGTGGGATAATCGCCTCTCTACCATCCGTTTTCGCCGCTCTGATCCCCTATCACCAGTTCCAGACGGGGTTTGCCGCTTCCGGCAAGGATCCTTACTTCCAGTTGTATATCGGTTAGTGTACGTACGAGAGTGTCAGCGTCCGATAGCTCCGATGCTTGATGCGTTGTTGTGACCGCTACAGCCGCCATACCAGCCGAACAGGCTGCCTGTATCCCAGCCGGTGTATCCTCGACAACAACACACAGCTCCGCCGGAGCCTCGAGTAGCTGTGCGCCTTTCAGGTAGCATTCGGGATCAGGTTTACCTTTCTCAATATCTTCGGCCCCAACGAGGACCTGCGGGATCGGCAAGTCAGTGTGCCTAAGGCGGGATGTGGCCAAGGAGCGCGTACCCGAGGTCACCACCGCCCACGAGTCGGAAGGAAGGGACCCGAGTAAGTCTGCAGCACCGTCCACTTTCCGGAGACCGCCAGTATCTTCGATCTCCGCTTGCTCCAGCTTCTTGGCCTCGACCTCGGCGTCGAGATGGGGAGCGAAAAGTCGAACAGTATCTGTAGTCCTCCGCCCGTGGGCAGTCTCCACTACCTTCGCGGCGTCCAAACCATGATGCTCGGCCCACGCCTGCCACACTCGTTCGACCGAGCGTGTCGAATCCACCAGTACGCCGTCAAGGTCGAATAGAATGGCTTCGCATCCAAACGTGATCATCATGCTTGCCTTATACCCTAAATCATGCGGTTTCTCTCTAGTTCCGGTTCTGAGGCGATCTCGCTCGCGAATGGCTCCGCCGTGCTAGCGGGCCCAGCCCCTGAGATGGTAGTACTCGTCCTTCTCCGCCATGAGGGAGTTTATACTGCGTGTCGTGTTCTGGCCAAGATGCCGGATGTCTAGCCACCCGGGTCTATAGGTATATGCGACCGGAGGAGTGCGAGCTTCGGAGAGTATTAGTCTTGTCGGCAACCCAGTGAATAGAAGCAACGCGGCAGCCTCTATTCGCCGTTTCTTATAGTGTCATTCAAGGCCGTAACCAGGATAACCCTATTTCCGAGTCAGTATACTCGGGGCTGTGTACCATCTTAGCAATTCATCCGATAGAGTAGAGTTCGACAGGCAAGTGGAGAACTGGGACGCACGGTGCTACCAGGCCACTTGTCCACGGGACCAACCCCGCCGACGCAGTGAAGGCTCCTGTGGCCTCTTCGAAGGAGATGCACCCGTTGTCGGCGCACGAGACCCGGCGGTTGCTCGTAGCGGCTAGCGAAGCTGACGACCGGCTTGAAGCCCTCTACGTACTGGCCCTCTACATAGGCATGAGACGCGGAGAACTGCTCGGGCTGAAGTGGGAAGACGTTGACCTCGACGATTCGATAGTCCGTGTGCGACGGACGCTCACACGCACCGACAACGGCAAGCGCATCGCCCTCGGCGAGCCGAAGACGAAGAAGAGCCGCAGGACCGTCCGGCTCACCCCCCGCGCCGTCGAAGCCCTTAGGCGTCACCGGGCACGACAGGCTAAGGAGAAGCTGAACGCCGGTGGCGCATACCAGGACCAGGGTCTCGTCTTCGCCGGAGAGGTCGGGAACCTCATCAACCCCTCCAACCTTCGCCAGCGGTCCTTCGCACCGCTCCTAAAACGCGCAGGCTTGCCCCGGATTACCTTCCACGATCTCCGGGCACACATATGCCTCGCTTCTGTTCCAGAAGAACGTCCACCCGAAGTTTGTCCAAGAACTTCTAGGACACGCCTCCGTAGCCATCACCCTCGGCACCTACAGCCACATGCTCCCCGGAATGGGCGGCGAGGCCACCGACGCGATGGGCGAAGCGCTCGGATAGCTCTCGGTGGTGTCAATAAGGGACGGATTCTTGTCCGGACCTTTTTCTTTCCCTACGTTTTTCCTGGAAAAACTGCTTTTTATGAATGGGCGATGCTGGATTCGAACCAGCGACCCCCTCCTTGTAAGGGAGAACTGATATCGTCGCAGAAGTTCGTGCTTGTTCAGATTTCCCTGCAAATAGCCGCATTCTCTCTTCTGAAGAGTCACCTACGTTCGTCGTTGTTCGTGCTGGGTTGGTGTACTAATTGGTGTATTTGGTGTACCAACGGTGACCTCCGCCGTGCAAAGGCGACTCCTTAATGTCGCGGTTGTTCGCTGGTGTTCAGAAATACCTGCAAATAAGCATATTCTCTCTTGCAGGATGTCGTAGGTGTTCGCCGTTGTTCGCCTGGATTGGTGTCAAATTGGTGTTAGCTTTCGGGCTTGCCCAAGAACTTAGCTGCGCATTTATCTGCGCCACAGCAGTTTATGGAGGTGGTGCAGGAAAGCCTTCGGCTCATCTCCTACAAAAGCGTAGTTTTGTCTCTCCCTATCTTTCTTTTCGGGCGCGAGAGCTAAAGTTGGTAAATAATAAGCAGGAGCCGGCAGAGATGCCGCAGCCCAAACTGACTACACGTGACAGCCACGGTAAGAAAGATTGTTCTATGACTAACATCAAAAAAGACAATTCACCTCCTGAAGAAACACAACATAGTCCCTTCACAATCCCAACAATCTCAATTAGCGCTCTTATCGCGATCCTCTACATACTAGGCTTTGTAGCTATGTACACACCGATACGCCTCAACTACATCGGAGATCGCCCCACAGCTCTGCAGGCTGTGTCT
>JAFAPF010000428.1 GCA_019247245.1 Rubrobacter sp.
AAGTAGAACCCAATAAGGTGTGAGAGGGCGTAGCTACCACATTCTAACTTGTTCAGGCTCTCTTGCTAAGCGGATAGTTTACGAGATAGTTGTTCTCCGGAGCTATCCGCCAAACAGTATTACAAATGGGTAGCGACTAGTAATGAAGAGTGTGTCTCACAAGCGTTGGTTTTCGGTATCAGCACCTTGTGCCAAAAACCACCGTTTTTGATGCAGCTAGTCGGAGAATCCCCATTGTGCGAAGGATTCTGCTTATTTTGTTACCCCACCCCCGGCTCGGAGCGCCCCCTTGGGATTCGAGGCCTCAAAGCTAAGTACCGTTCGAGCAAGACGTAGACAGCGAGCACGGCTGGCACCTCAACAGCAGCGCAAGTAGCCCCGGCCATAAGTTGGCCCATGTACCCTGTAGTTGCTAGTGCCGGCCAAAGACCGTCTGGCATCGCTCCGACTTGGAACGCCCACAACCCGGCCATGATGCTTACTCGTATTGGTCACGGGCGGCTATTTCACTAAGGCGCCGTTTTGCATTCTCATGTAGAGGTTTGCCGTGGCTGAAGACCACGGTGGAGAACTCTTCCCTCAACAGCTTCTCGGCTGAACGCTGGGCTTCTGCAGGATCTGTACAGAAGAACTTGCGGACGCCAACCCGAACCTTGAACGGCATGCTGCCGAAAGCGTCGGCTGTAAATAGCAGACCATGCTGATCGTTCAATAGTGAGGTGTGCCCTTGTGTATGTCCTGGAGTAGCTACGACCCGGAAGCCCGCGAAGCTATCTCCCTCCTGCAGGACACGATCGACCGACACTGTAGGCAATTGTTGTCGCCGAGCAAAAAAGCGGAAGAACGCGCTCGATGGGGGGTCTAAGGGGCGCTCGCCAGAGATGACTTGCGCTTCGTGCTCTATAGCCCCGACTTGCGCCTGAGTTGCCCACCATCGTACGGCTGAAAGTCCGCCTATATGATCCAAGTGGTGGTGGGTCAGGTAGATACGCGTCAGTTCGTCAGGCCCTGCTCCTAGCGTGGCCAGAGCCTCCTGAATGCGCAATGCGCTACCATGCATACCAGTATCTACTAGCGTCCACCCGTCACTATCGTCTAACAGCAGGACTGAGATAGCATTGGGAATCCCTATCGCATCGACGCGGTACACTCCTGGTGCGATCTGCTCTGGTGTCTTAGGAGCCATATATTATTCTTCCTCTTGCTTTCTCTGGCAGGACGACGCTTACACTTCTATATGATGACATCAGACTAGAGCTTGTGCATTACCGGAAGAGCTTACGCCTAGAGATTCTCCTAGAGAAGGGTGTAGGGGAGTATGCGCCGCTGCTGCTAAGGGGTATGTGTCCTAAAGCAACTACTGAGGTGTGAGCTACCACTGCTGCAACGGGGATCGGACGGAGAGTTTTTTGCCTAAGCTCCCACCCTCCGAATAGGCTCTAGATTTGACCGCAATCTGACCGCAACTGAGTGTCCCTTCGCAAGTGTCCAACACAAGTGTCCAACACCTATAAAAGCGTAGCTTTGTCGCTCCCGTCATAGTTGTTTGACCGCAACGGGTCATTCGAACCGTTCTCTAACGATGGTTAGGACAGCTTACCCCGTGTCACAGGGTAGCAACAGCAGCGGAAATTTAGCTGACGATAGCGTAGCGGAGGTCCTTCTCGGGATTTCTTAGCTTTTACTCCTCAGTCTGCTAGGTTTCGCTGGCCGGTCGGGCCAAGTTCTTACCAACGACCCGCCCTAAGTGGCGGCATAAGCTGTCGGTAGAAGTGGCTCTGGGAGTGATGCAAAGAGAGAACGACAGCTCCTGAGAGGGTACGTACAAGCTCCCTGTACAGAAACTACTTCCTGCGAGGGGTTGTATCGATGTTGCGCCTCCGGTTTCTTGCCGTGACTGAACAGGCTCTGCCTGACCCCTAAAGGAGGCCGAAATTAGATCACGTATCTTGGAGATCACGTATCTTGGTTTGCCAACTGACACCTTCAGGCATAGTGCTCTACCTGCCGATTCTTTCCGCCGCTATATCTTGAAGAGAAGCTGCTACAGCCTAGCTATAGAACCGCTACGGCCCCTATCATCATAAGGAAGTTGCGGTCTCGTAGCCGGTACAACGTAATATTAGCTGCAATGTCGTGTTATAATCTGTAGCTAAAATAACAACCATCTAAGTATGAGTGGGTAGGAAGATGGGCCGGTGGCTTGGCTATATTGTACGTGCGAGTAGCAGTATCAGATCTGGGGGGAGCTCTGGTAGACCGAAGGAAAGTACGCCTGAGTATTTTTCGACGATCGGGAAAGGAGCGAAACCTACACCGAGCAGATCACACAGTGCCCCACGTGCGGACAGCGGCTTGAGCGCCAGAACCTCTAGGGTAACATACCGAGCTTAGCCCGTAGCTTGGGGCTTGTCAACGCGAGCTGGTTCGTTCATTTTGCCTCTCTCACACGGAGCAAGGTACTCTGGCACAGAGCGGAGCCAGGTACACGTTCCACCTGCTTTGCTCTCCGCCTCCTCATCGCTGTCTCCTTTCCCTGCTTTTAAGGGATTCAACCTCTCCTAGGCAATACGCGACGTCTCTTACAAGGGCTTGCGCCTAGCTAGCTAAGGGCAGGTTACCCTCAATAAGAATTGGGAGAGGTTTCATATGGCCAGGCTGTCCCATCTTGGATCCTGCTCTTCACCTCTACCGGAGATTGTGTTTCGGCGTTGCAAGATCCTGCGAAGAAGTCAGAGGCGGGTCGATAAGAAACCTCTCGTAGCCTTCTTGGGCCACTTCGTCACACACTGCAAGCAGCCGCTCTACATTATCGTCCCCGTCTATGCTCCAGTCGTTTCGAGATATACCCTCACTCGTCCACGGTTTTTCTATACCTTCAGCTGGCACCCAGTGGTACAAAAATCCTCTTGCGTACTCCCTGGAGCGGAAAAAGCAGAATGGGCGTACGCCCGATAGCGGAGGAAAAGGTAGTGGTATAGACTCAACATGTTTGTATTTTAACTAATATAGTGGCGACCGTCGTCTGTCGTCTTGTTGAGCCATCTACCGAAGAGCCTTCCTAAAGAACCCCTCGCCTCGCGCTCGATCTCTCGCTTACCAAAGAGCTTGCTTCTAGAGACCCAATAGGGTGATAGAGGGCTGCTCTGGCCACTACTGCCCATTCTCGGAAACTCAGGAAACCGGAGAGGCTCAGATTTCCTCACGTCTTGTCTCTTCTTCCCTTCGTCTTGCGGTATGCTGCGCGGGCGGCCTCCACGTACCCGTTGAGGGCAACTCGGTAAGCAGCCATATCCTGAGCGTCGTGCGTCGCGACCAAGCGGGCGTGATATTGCAGGCGGTTCGGTATCTGCGCTCCCGTAGACTCGAACCCGGCCACTAGCGCACACGCACGCTGTAAGAGCACAACGGCTTCGGGTTCATTCCACTGCTCTTTGGAGACGGTCATTGTGATCCTCCCCTGTCACTTGTTCCCACCATTACCATAAGTGTAGTTATAACAGACAGCGCCCCCGCGCGTATTCTCCAGCTTAGCTTGCGCCCACTCTGTAGCAGAGATCTGCCTCGTTGCTTCTAAAGAGCTTCGTTTAAAGCTGCATAGTCAAGGTCCGACGCGACAATTTTTGACAGAGATTCGACAGTGACCGGAGCAAACAACAAGAAACGATGACAAACCGAATTTAGCTTATCTAAAGCATTTTCGAGCTTCCATGAACAGCCACAAACGTAGTACATGAAACTACAGGAAATTAGAAATCAGAGATTCATTCAATAACTAACACAGCACGGTCGTGCAGGCATCCTTCTTGCATCTCGCATCTCTCTCAACAGATTACCTACCCCTTCGAGCGAGTGGCGTGTGATCCGAGGTCGGATGTCGTGCTCAGCAGCAAACTTGAGGGCGTCTCGGATGTCTTTACGTGAGCCCGAAGGCGAGCCCATAAGGTAAAGCCTACTGGGAACGAGGTTCATCGTAGCGACCATTATCTCATCAGGTGCTACAGCCAGGACCACAAGCGTGCCATCGGGAGCCAGGCCTGGGAGCACAGGTGCCATGAGTTCTGCGGCGGGTGCGGTAGCAGGTATTATGTCCGCTCCGCGTTCCCACTCAGTCAAGGCGTTGGCGATGGAGCCACTGTCGGTGTTGACGAACAGCCCAGCGGCAAGTTCCTTCGCCTCATCCTCCTTGTCTGGGCTGCGTAAAAGGACAGCGACACGCCCACCCATCGCGCAGGTGTGGAGTATACTTAGGTGTCCTAGGCCACCGAGATCGATCATAGGAGCCCTATATCCAGGTCGAAGCCAGTATTGTGCAGTCCATTGTAGGCGGTGAAGCCTGCTCAGATTAGCGGTGCAGCCTCCGCGAAATCTAATGGTGCTGGGATAGGGGCGCCGTAGGATGATGCGATGTACTCGTGTGATCTCTGCTACCAGCAGAGCCGTGCTTAAGCACACGGAATTTATCCCCAAAAAACGCTCCAGCAAGTGACGGTTCCAAGCCCAACGTACCAGGAATACCCATACGGCGGCTGTCACCCCAACGCCCACCATATCCAGCGGCTTGATCGGCCGCAGGTCAAAAAGCTCCGACGGGGTCGGCACGAACGCAATCAATAGCACCCCGACCAGCAGGGCAATCGTCAGCCAAGTCGGGCGACGATCACTGCTGGGTTCGTCGCCGACAGCCCAAAACCGGCTCGGTGGCTCGACGAAGAGCAATAACAGCAGCCCACATACCGTAAGGAAATAAGTAAAGTCTGTGTCCACGGTAGCGTGTCTTTCAATGCCGCGTTGACCTCGTCTATGGTGACCGAGCCGTCGGCGACTAGATCGAAGACCGGGAGGATGTAACCGACGAAAAGCAGCAACCTGACCAGTGTGACAAGACCGGCCGGAACGGAAAAGCTTGCGAGCAAACAGAGCGTGCTGCCATGCACGCCCCGGCCGTGCCCACGCAGCGTACCGCGCCAGTACTGGTATGAGCACCTCTTCCTCCTTACGGAAGTGAGCGCTTGTCTCACTCTGCCAGAATTCGAGAAAAGCTCTGGCGGTTTGTACCTGAGCGCCCGTTTCTGCTGACGCCGCCTCCCGTAGCCGCCTGGCGTGCTCCAAGCCGTGATGGTGATCCTCCGACAAGCCCCTGAGCTCCGTAGCGCGCTTCATGCGTTACCCCCTTTGTCGATTACCCTTGTGAGAGTATCTTTCTTACTCCGGCCCCTCGACCACACTAGCGCCTTTACAATGGTCACAATGCCTACCTACCGGCAGCGAAGCTCTGCTCATTACTATAGGTAGTTTGTTGTATAGGGCTGGGATCGGTTCTCGTGAAGCAGAATAGTATTCTATAGCGTCTCTAAGGACGATCCTACCACCCTCCAAATATCATCTAACCAGTAGGTCTGGCAATTTGCTCAACCATTTCTACTTGTAACAAACCGGGATTGTATACTTGATACCAGGTTAGTCTTCCTGTAAACTTCTCTTATGAGGAGACTTTTCGGCTTTTCTATCGGCTTCTTGGACAAATTCCTTGAGTTTGTCGCGGACTTCTTTACCGAAAAGATGCTCCATTGCTTCGTCAGTAGTAAGCTCCATGGGGTGCTTCTCTTCGATGGGCTTTTTCTTCTTCCCTCTAGGCATCTAGGAGACCTTTCGTGCTAAAAGAGCAAGAGATAAACTTGGTAACTCTGGTTGACCGTTTCCACGATGAAGATAAATGCCGTCGTTACCTGGAAGGATTGCGCTGGTCAGATGGAGTGAGGTGCCTCCGTTGTGGCGAGACAAGCATCTCGC
>JAFAPF010000441.1 GCA_019247245.1 Rubrobacter sp.
ATAGGTGACGGGCAAGGTTGTCCCTATCCCCTACCGGCTCCGCCACGAGCCCTTCCAGGCTCTACCAGGCGTCTTGATCCTCCCGGACCGAGCGCGTCATGTCCTCCGCGGAGCGATCCTCCACGTCCCTGCGTTCGTCCATCTTGAGGACCGTGTATGCCCGTTCGGCCCCGGATTCGAAAACGGCGGCCTGCGCCCGGGCCAGGGCGGCGTATAGCTCCTCGGTGGTTTCGGCTTCGACCGTCGTTCCCATCGGCCCCAAGGTGCACCTCAGGCCGGAGGCTTCGAGCTCCCTTACGGCCGCCGCCACGTAGCGGCCGACGCTCGGTGATCCCGTCCCGAGAGGGAAGATGCTCACCTCGGCTACGACCACTCCACTACGTCCTCTCTCTGCGCTAACACAACCGGAGAAAGCTTACCGGATAAAAGGTCCTTCGTGGTCCAGAAGCGCCCCTGCGGCGCTTCTGGCGCTTGGTATGATGCACGAGCCAGCCGGTTTCTCGGGCCGTTGATAAAAGCTTGGCGACAAGAGAAAAAGGAGACGCGAGGTGGCGGACGCAGCTCAACAGAGGGAGACCATGGTACACGCGCTCAGGGAAGAGCCGGGCTCTTACACCAGGGCTCTGGAGGATGGGACGGAGGTGATCTACGCGATCCGACCCCTGGATGAGGGGTTCGTCGCCGGTTGGGAGTACGCGACCGGGTCGGATCCCGCAGGGAGGAGCCACGAGAAGGAGTTCTCGTCCCACGCCGACGCCCTGATGCAGATCCCATACTACAAACTTCGAGGTTTGCCACTAAAGGGCCGGTTACCTCGATCCTTCCATCTATGTCCGCTGTCACCTCTAGCCTACCCATCTTATAAAATCGGTGGCGCTCTTCCGGCGTTAGGCTATCTAGGGCTTCAGGAGCCATTCCGGCGTATAACTCTAATATGCTGTCCCTATCTCGCTCCATCTGCTCTATGCGCTCCCCAGCACCGCGAATGGTCTCCAGTTCTCTGGCAGCGACGCCCCGCGTGTTCTTCAGCTCTTTCAGACTCGCGTCCAACTCCTCAAAGGTCATGAGTCCCTTGGCAGCTAGCTCCTGGTACCCGCTTCGCATGCGGTCTACCTCGGCTATCTTATCCAACCACGCCTTGGCTTCCCGATCCGGGTCTCCTCTTAACTGTTGCCGCTCTAACTCTATCATCCTGTCCAGATCGGCACGGAGCTGCTCGGGGTCCGTCATCGCTTCACGGACCAGGTTTCGCACTTGCCGCTCCAGCTCCTCGCCCCGGTGATTCTTACGGTTGGGACAAGCGTCCCATTCCTCACGGTGCTTCTTGCAGTGATAGTAGTAGTAAGTCTTGTTGGCCTTTCGCGTGGTGGTGGTTCTCATGCGCAGCCCGCAAGCACTACAGCGAAGGATGCCGCCGGATAGCTCCCAGAAACGGTCGCCGTTGCTGGAAGGTGGCTTGTTGTCGGCTATGGCCCGCCGTGCCGCGTCCACCACCTCGCGGGGTATACTAGAGTCAGGCACCGGTACAGCTATCCATTCTTCCTTGGGTCTGAGGGTGGTCTTGGTTTTTTGCAGGTATACACGGTCGCCGTTAAGCGAAACCTCGGCAACCTTGCGGCGGGTTATGCGTTCACGGTTGAACCACCAGACGCCGTACTTGTTCTCGCGATCTAGGTGGGTAGTAACATTCCGTGCCACCAACACCTCGATCTCTTCGTAGGTATACGGTTTGTACACATCATCCAGGATGAAGGTACGGATGCTCCGAGTGTTCCAGTGCTTATTGCCAGCTGGGGTCGCCACGCCTTCGGCTTCGAGGATCCTTTTGGTCGCATGCAAGGCGTGCCCCTCTACACCGACCATGTGGAAGATGCGCCGAACTACTGGCATCTCCTCTTCGTCCACAACGTAGCCATCTCTGGAAGCATTGTATTTGAAACCAAAATTTGGGGTAGGGCCTCCTCCAACGATCTTACCTTCTCGTGCCTTGCGCAGCTTACCCC
>JAFAPF010000446.1 GCA_019247245.1 Rubrobacter sp.
CATCTTCCTCGCAGCGAAGCAATTTTTGGGCCTAGACTCCTGGGCGGTGCGACCCGCCGAGGATGCTGCGCGCCTGCGGGAAGAAGGGGTGCCGCTCTTCATCGTCCACTCGACGGCAGATGAAGTGGTCCCATTCGAGCACGCCGAATTGTTCGCGGCAGCCTATCCGGACGCAGCATTCTGGAAGATAGAAGGCTTCGACCACGTCGAAGCCTATACCCACCCTGAGTACCGGGAAAAGATATTAAACTTCCTAGAGAGCGAGAACCCCAGGTGAAGCAACCTGCTGGTATTGTCCAAAATACCAAACAAAATACCAAACTGTGCAAGGTACGCTTCGGTATCTTCTGACCGAGGGCGACAACGCAACGGCTAGCGTTAGCGAGAGCATAAGGATAGGCTCCAGGGTTCTCGTATGAAAGCTTGGGTCGTTTCTTTATACCTTTACGCACTTTTAATATATAACTTTTAGTATATAGTTTCTATGGATCATTGCTCATGAGCGCTGCCTTGTGCCATACTCAACGTACTGCTAAGAATGGCGGCACCTAACGAGCCTTGTGTTAGTAAAAGGAGCCTCACCATAACTGCTGCTGACGCCTCCGAACAGCTTGTTTGTCCCCAAGGCAGGGATCAAGATGCAATCACATAAGACAAGCTCCCGACCGATAAGAGTGGTCGGCTTGCTGCTGATCCTTCAGGCCATCGGGCTGGTAGGCATTATTGCCTATGGCCTTGCGCAAGTCGATTGGCAGCAGGTCCGATCCGACTCGCAGCAAGAGGGGCTGGTGTTGCAAATCGAACCGGATTCGCCACAGCAGCAGGTGTTGGTGGCGGGCAAAGCCATTGGGGTGGCCATTCTTTTCTCACCATCTATTATCCTGGCAACCATTGGGGCTCTGAGTTTTATCCTTTTCTCCCGCAGGGGATGGCTCTTGGCCTCGCTTGCGCAGACGTTGGGTCTGGGAGCGTGTCTGGAGCTATACTATGAGCCCTTCTGGGATAATCCAGGCTTCGTTTACCCCATAATGCTCTACTGCACCCTAATGATTTTGTACTTGAACTCCGCTGAGGTGCGGGTAGTGTTTCATTCGAAGCCCGAGCCAGCACAGAGCCAAGGTGCAGGAGCAGAAGGCAGTACATGACAGCTGAGCACGTCGAAGTCGAGGCTGCTGTGGCCCTACTCCGACGTTTCGAGCCTGTCATGCGCTTCACCCGGGGAGAGCGGTTCTACCCGATGGACGTCGAGCCATATGTGCGCTCTTGCAGTTTGTGGGTACATCATGCTAACGAGGAGGCGCTTTGCCTCGTTTCCCGCGGAGACCTTACCCTGGAGAATCTCGCACAACAACCGCAAGATGCGTTTGGAGCCACGCACTTTCTCAGGTTCACCGATCCACAGAGTTTTAGAGAGCTATACTCTCGAGGCTTGCGCCGGAGGCGTGCATCCAAACACCAAGAACCTCATAGTATCTTTCGCAGCGGACGAGGCCGACTAGCACGCGTAGGGTACTTATCTCGCGTTGCGGACGCCCTCTATTCGATTGCTCTTTTGGCTCGGGGGCGCGTGCCCGGAGAGGCGTCGTCCGCGTCATCTATTCACTACCAGCGCATCATGTCCGAACGTGAGCAATACCGTTACCATGGCCGGGTTCTCCGTCAAGACGGTTGGGTAGTTTTGCAGTACTGGTTTTTCTACGCGTTCAACGACTGGCGCTCGGGATTCTATGGCGCCAACGACCACGAAGGGGACTGGGAGAAGATCTTCGTCTACCTCTCGGAGTCTGAGACGGGCGAGGTCCGTCCGGAGTGGGCTGCCTACGCCGCGCACAATTATACAGGCGAAGACTTGCGCCGCCGTTGGGATGACCCGGAGCTGGAGAAGGTGGGCGAACACCCGGTTATCTACGTCGGTGCCGGCACCCATGCCAGCTACTACGCGAAGGGCGAGTACCTGACCGAGTTGGAGCTGCGCTTCCCGGGTCCTATCGCCAGGGCTGCAGACGCCATTCGTTCGTTTTGGCGCAAGAGGCTGCGTCAGTATTCTGGCGATAGGCGGCGTTCAGCACAGAATGAGGTCCCCGATCTCTTCCTTGTTCCTTTTGTGGACTATGCGCGAGGAGACGGAGCTGTGATAGGACCGGGTCAGGAAAAGGAATGGGAACCCCCCAGGTTGCTGGATCCAGCATCCTCTGCTTGGGTGGCTGGGTACCGGGGGTTGTGGGGTTTCTACGCGCAGGATCCCTTCGAAGGCGAGGATGCCCCCGCGGGACCGATGTACAACCACGACAAAAGCGTGAGGCACGAGTGGTACGACCCTGCGGGATGGGCCGGGCTCGATAAAGTGCCTACCCAGACCGAAGCCCTGAGGGCAACCCTTGAGCAGCGATCGGATGTCGTGGCGCGGTGCGAGGCGCTCCGAACAGAGATTGAGAAAAAGAGCCATCAGCTCAAGAGGCTGGGCGTCGAAGTCGCGGCGATGCGAGGACAGTCCCACCTGGCCGCGCCGTTTAGGGCCAAGAAGGTGCAACTCGATGCGCTTTCTAGAGAAGTTGATCAGCTCCGGGCGCAGTTGGCTACCGATAAGACGGTCTCGGAATCGCTTGAGAACTACGCTGATCGGTTGCAGGCTGGCCAGCGAGAACCGGCTCGCGCTCACATCTCTCGTGCTCTGCAGCCGGTATCAGAAAACGAACGTCGTACTGGTCGGGTGGCCGAGATATGGGCCGCCGTAAGCGTGGGGTTGATGCTGCTAGCCCTCGTCTGGATCGTTATGTTCCAGCGTCAGGCTATAACATCCGCGCTGGTAGCCAGCATAGCCCTTTTTGCGTTTTTAGAGGCGAGCTTTAGAGGCCGGATGGCGAACTTGGTCAGCAGCGTCAACGTAGGGCTGGGGATAGTAGCCGCCCTGATTATCGTATACGAGTTCTTCTGGGAGCTCGTTGCTCTGGTAGTACTGATAGTGGGCATCTATATTCTGTGGGACAACCTGCGAGAACTCAGAAGATAAATATAGCCCCAAATGCAAACGTTTGGACCGAATAACCTCTCGAGCAAGACTCTACCGCTCGGGAAGAATACGCCCGATCGTCGTGTAACCAGTAGGCAGCAAGCGCCTCGACGGTACGAATGACCAGCGGCTAGGAACACCGCTTCGGCTTC
>JAFAPF010000247.1 GCA_019247245.1 Rubrobacter sp.
CTCTCACTCCTTGACCATGTGCGCAGGAGCTACACTGCTGCCAACTTCGTGCTCGTGAGAGACGAGCAGGGGGACTGGAGATATCGAGAGCCGATCCCAGGGACCGTGAGCGAACCGAGGCTGGTGGTCTACCGGCTGGGTAACGAACTCTACTACGCAAACGTGGCGCGGTTCCAGGACGAGGTGCTCGGCCTCGTTGACGGGGCTGACCCACCGCTGAAGTGGCTCGTGATCGACGCTGGGGCCGTCAACGATGTGGACTACAGCGCCGGCCAAGCGCTGGGTGACCTGGATACTTTGCTCCAAGTCAAAGGCATCACCTTAGCACTGGTGGAGCTCAATCCTAATGCACGTGAGCAGATCGGTCGATATGGGAGCTTGAAAGGAGAGCCCCAAGATCGCTACTTCGACACGCTAGGAAAGGCTGTTAGAGCATTCCGACAGGACTCACCAACCAAAGAAACTAGGAGCGGTTAGGGCGCACAGAGCGCTCTGCAAAGGTCACAGATCATACTGAGCGTAATGGCAGACGATCCTTTTTGAGACACTTGTCAGGATGACGGATAATACCCCTCCTTTGGTCGGAGAACTTATGAGAATGTGAATTCTCATAAGTGATTATCTTACGCACCCGCCATCTTGGAGCTTGAGCGTTACATAAGACATGTTCTAGGCTCCAGTTGCCTCAAGCAAGTTTCGGGATTGGGCTAAGTAAAGATAGCGCTTACCTTTATCGAAGCTGTACTTTCCAACCAAGAGTGGCCCTGCTAAAGCCCCTTCTCGCGTCCTCCGAGAGGCGCGCTCGGCCGCCGAAGTGACCCACGCAGCGCGTCGCCCATGGCCGTCCGTGTTCTACCTCTTGAGGAGCGACTGTGTCTGGCGGATGCTCCCGCGGTAGTACCCGCTCTGGCAGACCGTGTACTACCACTTTCGCAAGTGGCGCCTGGCGGTCGGCTGCGTAGCGCGCACGACGCGCTCCGGGCCGAAGTCCGAGCTCGCGAAGGGCGCGTCCGGGACCCCAGCGCGGCGGTGATCGACAGCCAAGCACTCAAGACCAGCCGGGCGGGCCGACCCGAGCGCAAACAAGTTAGTCGTTGAAGACTGACGGCTGACCGCTTTTACCTCACAGGCCACCCTTCTAGCTTCCAAGCGGCATCCCAGAACATCCACTCATAGCGACTGGTGGTGACAAAGGCGTCCATGACGCGAACCTTCTGGGTGGTGTTGAGGTTCTCGCAGATTCTGTTGGTAAGATCGAGGACGCCCTCGACGAGCGCGCCGAACTCCTCGCCTCCGTAGGTGTGTATCCACCTTTCATACAAGGGATTCGGCGAGCCGTGTTCGAGGAGGGCTTTGCCTACCTCCCAATAGATCCAGTAGCACGGCAACACTGCGCCTAGCACCTCAGGGTAGTCCCCAAGGGAAGCTGTCTTCAGCAGATAGCTGGTGTAGGCGAGCGTAGTTGGCGTCGCCGTTGTTTGGTCCGCGTCATCTTGCGTAACGCCAAGGTCTTTGAGGAAGCCTTCGTGCAGGCTCCTTTCGACAGTGATAGCGCCCGCCGAGTGCTCGTTGAACATTACGAGTGTACTTTCGTCTGAGGAGCGGACCCCGGCGAGGCTCAAAGCGCGGGCATACTCGCGCAGGTACAGTGCGTCCTGCAAGACGTAGAAGCGGAAGCGCTCCTTGGTTAGCGTGCCGTCGGTGAGGCCCCGCAGAAACGGGTGGGCCAGTATTTCATCGTAGATGGATGTTATCGAGCGCCAAAGCTTGTTAGTGAATCCTTCGCGCTCCGTGGCTGGAACCTCCGGCATAACTCCTCCTACTATCCTACGGCTTCAACCGCATTCTATATTCTGCGTTGGCTCTCTGGGTATCGGTTAGTCCTGCTTCGAATTCAGGTCAGGCAGCCCTCATTAACTTCTCTATTTGAAGCATAAACGGAGAATCAGAACAGTCCGCGTTTTCCTGCCGTATCGCACCTCCTCCTCTTATGTTCGCGTGGCATTTAGCGGCGGCCTTAGGTAGCTCGCCGGAAGCAATCTGACGAGCCACAGTACGTACTGTGGCGGATTAGTGTTTCTCATTCCTCATGTAAGATCTCGCCACGAGAGAGACGGCGGGCGATATCGTAGGTCTGTCCCTGAGAGCGCATCGTGGGACAGTGAGCTGCAAGGTATCGTGTGGTTGCTACCAGCACATGCGTGCCGGCAACCGTACCGCGCAAGGAGGCGTGCTGAGAAAACGCCGCTTCGATGGCCTGTATGGCATGGAAGTTGCGGTCCTCGCGCAGGAGCAGGCTCCCTAGCAGAGCCAGCAGCCGGTCGTCGTCCCCACCGCCGTAAAGGTAACGGGCCACCAGCTCTCCCACTGCGTCTACCTTCTGCCGTTCGTTTAGCAGCGCTGGAAGTTCTGTTAGCAGCTCCCCCGTCTCCGTTTCCGGTCCCTCCTCCGGCTCAGGCAGGCGCGCGGGTGGGATGTTTAGGAAGCGGTTCAGGTGGATGCTCATCGCCGCATCAAAAACTCCTCGCACCAACTCCTGAGAGGGAGTTCGACGCAGCCCCTGGTGCACAGCGTTGGCAAAGGTGAAGGTGTGCAGTGCGGTGTCCCAATCTCCAAACTCGTTAGTGGTGGGGAACCGCGCAATGCGTAGCGCCGCCGTGTACGCAACGGACTGAGCCAGCTCTTCCTCAGTAGCGCCTTCCTGCAGCGCCTCAAGTAGCGCGCTGGCGATGGCTCCCGAGTCTTCGCCCAGCAGCACACAAGCCAGCTCCTCGCGGCCTTCCCAACTTCCTTCTCCTTGGTGCCGACTGCTCTCCAGAGCGGAAGGCAACTTCTCAAAGGCGTCCTCGAGGATCCCCCCCAGGTCCACAGGGTTGCGCCAGGAGTTCGACTCCTCCATCCGGGTAGCTCCTGCGTACCCTCGGGACAGGCTGGCTAGGACCGGCTCGGCGTGCGACCATCCGGCAACATCTAGCGCTTCGAAGGCCTTGTTGGTGAAGTCGAGGACGTGCCCGACGTCCAGGTAGCGGTGATCTGTGGCGGCGGCGAAGAGCATATCGGCCATCTGTAGGTGATTGGCTCCCGCCCGCACCGCAGAGACGATGCAGCGCTCGGCCCCTTCGGAGTCACGCACCTCGACGAACCGACGGAACCACAGCTTGAGCCTTGTCAGGTCTGCCGTCCCGCTCGGGAGCGGACGGACAACGAACCGCGGCGGCTCTCCAGCGCAGTCTCGCGAGACTGCCGAAAGCCCGTGGTAGAGGGCGCGCGGGCGGTCCTCGGGGGCGAGGTGCGGTAGGAGGTTCATCATGCAAGCATGAATGGTCAACCCCTGGCCCCACCCCGCTCGTCGGTAGCGTGCGCCGAAGTCGAGGCCGGCGCGAAACGATTCGGCGGGATCTTCACCGTTGCCCAACAACCCGATCGTTGATTTGGCCAAAACCAGCGAGATGTTGCGCTCCAGCCCATCTAGCAGCCGCTGGCGCTGATGAGCGAGTTGGTCTCCCCGCGCTGTGAGATCCACCCACACCTCGCCTTTGCGGATCTCCACCGGGAAGACGCGCGCCTCGTCGGCGAACTGGTCAAAGGTACCACCGCTTTCCAGGTCGAAGCGGGCGTGGTGCCAGTGGCAGGTCAAGATGCCCTCTTTGACGGTTCCCCGGTGCAAAGGGAATCCCATGTGAGGACAGCGGTTGTCCACGGCGTATACCTTGCCCTCGTGGAAGAAGAGCGCGAGCGAACGACTGGCGAGGCGGACGGAGATGCGCCCGGCGGCGCGTACCTCGTCCAGTCGACCGGCTCGCACAAAGTTGTCTGAGCGTGTCTTCAACCGGTAACTTCTTTCTCGCCTATAAGATCACTTTAGGACATGGACCACCCGGAGTCCAGCTTCCTCGTTCGTCGTCGACATCACCATGACGGAACGGGCACGGCAAAGAAAATACTTATTGTTGCAGGTATTCCATTCTGTGCCGGAGGTGGGACGCAAGCCCACACTCCCCGAAGGTAACCGGATTTTGAATCCGATAGAGATTGTGGGGTAGTGCGTGATGCTGCGTTCAGAAACGAGGCCTCCTTCGCCGTGCTCTGCGGAGGGGCCCCCTTACCGGCCTCCTCTGGAAAGACCCGCCGCTACCTCCTCAATCACGGCGGAGATCGGGCTGCGGACTGCGCCTTACATATGGCTGCCATAAGCCATCTTCGCCTAGACCCCGCATCCGCGACTACGCGGCCCGACGCGCCGCCGAGGGTCTTTCCAAGAAGGAGATCCTGCGCTGCCTCAAACGCTACCTGGCTCGTGAAGGCTACAAGCTACTGCGCTACAAGCTACTGCGACCCGTCTCCCCATGCACTCCAAACCCAGCTTGACACATGTAGGAGCTTCCGGGGAGTTCAGTACACCTCGCTCTCTTTCGGTAAGGAGTTGAAAGAGGCTGGGATCGTCCCCTCGATGGGTCGAGCGGGGAGTGCCTACGACTACTCCTTAGCCGAGTCGTTCGTGGCGACGCTGAAGACGGAGCTTGTGCACCGCGACCGCTGGCGCCTACCCGGGAAGCGGCCAGGACGGCTTCTCTGCAGAGTACATGGAAGGCTTCTACAACCGTTACAGGCTGCACTCAGCTTTGGGCTATAAGAGTCCGGCAGAATTTGAGGAGGGTAGAATACGAGAGACTACCGCAGCGTAGTGGAAATGTGTCCATGATAGCGGTTCTTCCTAGCTTTCGATGAACAGATGCGGCAAGCTGGCTGCCGAGAAGATCGGTTAGATGATCGAGGTTGCCTATGTCTGACGCCCGCACCGTCTTCTTGCCCGCCTCCAAGCTATTAGATCTCATCAGCTTCGAGCTGACCAA
>JAFAPF010000338.1 GCA_019247245.1 Rubrobacter sp.
GACCACCGCCGGGGCCATTCTTTTTATGACACCTGTATTATACCATAAACATATATTCAAATACATATTTATGGTATAATTTATATATAAGACAGGTATAAAGGGGCTCGGCTAAAATGCTCACCGTGCTGTATATCGGCGATAAGCTAAGGAAAACCCGTAAACGCGCTTTGCTAACCCAGCAGGAGCTAGCCGATAAGTCGGGAGTGGGCATCACCACCATCATCAGGATCGAACGCAATCAAGTAGAGCCACAAGCTCGGACCATCCGCAAGCTGGCCCAAGCTCTCAACGTCGAGCCTCACGAGCTGCTGAAGGGAGACGAGTAAAAGGTGGGCAAGAACGGCAATGGTGAACGCTCTATATACGAGCACAAGAGGAATGGTAAGAAGGTCGGCTACCGGGGGCCTACACAGTCTCTATACAGCGGAAGGACCCAAGCGCCGCTACGTCACCGGCAAGACTCGTGAAGAGGCACGCCAAAAACTCGCTAAGGCGATGGCCGATAGAGACGGAGGGCTCGGCTTCGATGCAGACGGCCAGACGCTAGGAGAGTACCTGGAGTGGTGGCTTGAGACCTCAGTTATGGGAAGCGTACGGGCTAACACGCATGCCTCTTACGAGCGCCAAGTAGGGCGCTACGTAATCCCAACTCTTGGGCGCGTCAAGCTAGGAAAGCTCACGCCAGCTCACGTACAACACCTTTACGGTGAAATGCAGAATCGCGGGCTCTCTGCCCACACTATCCAATACACCCATGCTGTACTACATCGTGCTCTAAAGCAGGCCAAGCGATGGGGTATGGTGAATCGTAATGTAGCAGAAGACGTTGACCGACCACAGCTGAAGAGAGATGAGATACGACCCCTCGATCGGGAACAGACCCGTAGGTTGCTACAGACCGCCGAAAACGATCGCTTGCAAGCCTCGTACGTTCTGGCTGTTACTGTGGGATTGCGACCCGGCGAAATGCTAGCGCTCCGTTGAAGTGATGTAGACCTGAAAGCTGGCACGTTGCGAGTAAACCGTACCTTATCAGGCGGCGAGTTCGCCATGATCAAGACATCCCGTAGCCGCCGCAAGGTAGAACTTTCGAACACTGCTCTTGTCGCCCTCAGAGCCCACCGCAAGCGCCAGTTAGAGGAGCAGATGCAAAAGGTTGGGCTCTGGGAAGATCATGGGCTAGTATTCCACAGTACCGTTGGTACGCCTCTATCCCACCGTAACCTTGTGCGCTCACTCAAGTCGCTGCTGAAGCGCGCCGGTCTGCCTGTGGACACCCGGCTCTACGATCTGCGCCATACCTGCGCCACACTGCTGCTGAATGGCAACATCCATCCTAAGTACGTCCAGGAACTACTAGGACACGCTTCCATATCGCAAACGCTGGATACTTACTCTCACGTCCTCAAAGGTATGGACGGTGGGATCGGTGGTGCAATGGACGAAGCTCTCGGATAGGTTACGGCAGCTGCGTTGCTGCACAGTTGCTGCACAAGAGCCCAGGTTCACTGCCAGGACTCTTCATTTTCCTGTCATTTACAGGGAATTTAGAAGTGAGCCGCCCAGGACTCGAACCTGGAACCTAGAGATTAAGAGTCTCTTGCTCTGCCAATTGAGCTAGCGGCCCATAAACTACAATTATAGCACTGCTGTCAGTGGGTTCTAAAAAGGCCTTTTTCGGCTTGCGCGGCCCTGCGACGTTATTATAATGACTGTGTCACTATAGCGGCTCATGATAGAGCTGCTAAGGGTCGGAAAAGGGTTTCGTCCTTCTGTGAAAACCGGCCCTTTTTCTTTGCCGGTTTCTCTATGCCTTTCTATCTACCCTACCTCTTCGGCGATGGTGAAGAGCTCATCGACATGGCGCCGAACAGAGGTTACGAGGTCATCGTTCGAGGTTACGATGCGGATGCGGCAGAGGGGAGCGTGGTAGCGGGTCATATCCTCTTCGGAGAGGCCGGAGACCGCTTGCCAGCTCACAGGGTTGTGCTCCCCGGGGAGGAGCGAGTGACGGATGAGGCGGAGGCCGACATCGAAGTACCGGCGTTCGGGGAGGTCTATGAGGATATCGAAGGGGCCTGCCGTACCCTTGCGGTAGCGGGTGAGGTAGCGAGACCAAGCCTCCTCGATTCGGCGGCGCCAGGACGCGTCCTCCCGCAACCGGATCAGGGATGCGTAGCTTGAGTGACGCTCGTCGAGCTCAAGAGCGCGTTTGTAGGGCTGACGTTCGGTTAGACGTTTCACGAGGGTGGCGGAGGAGCTGTCAGGGTCGACGGATCCAAGGACGAACGCCAGAGCCCCCACGTCATCTTGCCGGACCAGCTCCTCGGAGGATATCTTGTCGGCCTGGATGGCATCCTGAACGGCCCGAAGGAACATGACCGTGGGGATGCGCAGGGCGTGATGGCCGTAGACGTTGTAGTGCATCAGGTAGCGAGCAAAGACTAAGGACTGTAAGTGTCCTACCCCCGACTCGTCCACGGCCAGGATTGCCCGGTTCTCCTGACCGACTATACGCAAAGAATTCAACAGGGCCTGGACATCTACTATGCCGTATGGGACCTTAGCGTTGCGAGCGTCCCGGATGATACGGTCAAGTGTGCCGACATCAAGGGAGCCCGAGAGTAGGTCCCGCACCAAATGTTCGGTTGGCGTCAAGTTGCGTAAGGGGGTGTCTTCACGGTCTCCCTGGGCGACCAGGCGGAAGACGTTGTGTGGCTCGAGATCCCAAAAGTTACGCAGCACGTCGGCGGCTTCGGTCTCCTCGATTTGGCGCCGGGCAGCCTCGTCGCGTGAGATCATACTAGGCAGCCTTATGTCCTCGACGGCCGAGGCATATGGGTAGCGCCCGACGTCGTGGAGGAGGGCTGCGGCTAAAGAGCTCCTGACATCCTGGTCGTCAAGATAGGCGCCCGAGGCAATGATGAGCTTGAGGGTCAGGCGGATGAGGTAGTAAACGCCAACAGCGTGGTCGAAGCGAGTGTGCTTCGCGGTGGGGAAGGCGTAGAAGGTGAAGCCCAGCGCATTCATTCCTTTGAGCCGCGACATCGCAGTGGTTTCTAGAAGTGCTCGAACCGCTTTGTCTATCGGGACGTCTCCCCAGACATCGTCCCGGATCCTCCGCATGGAGCCCCCGAAGAACTCCCCTACCGTGCTACTCACGACTTCTCCTAGCAAGTCTCTAGGTCTCCCCCCCAGGGTATTTTACCCGAGAGAGGCTTTATACTTGTAGCAGCCGATCAAACAACGTCGAGAGGAGTACCACATACACGCCGAAGAACTCGAGGCCATTAAAGGTAAGTCTATAACCTTACGGCCCCCGCACGGCGGGGACGTTGAGAAGGCCTACGAGTGGGACCGAGATCCCGAGCTCGCTGCATGGAACGGGCGTCTCCCGATAGGGATCTCCCTCTCTGCCGCCCGACGCGACTACATGGCGCGCTGGGCGGACCCGAGCAGCAAGACCTTTATCATTGAGGCAAGTGGCGAGGTCATAGGTATGGCTACGCTTTACAATTTTCGCTACGAATACTGCGAGATCGGCATAAAGATAGGTTGCAAAGCCATGCGCGGTCATGGCTACGCCACCGAGGCCGTCGAGCTACTCGTCTCCTACTGCTTCAAGAACCTGGATCTAAAGGCTGTGCGCGGTACAACCCTAGCTCACAATCAGCGCATGCAGCGCGTCTTCGAGAAGTGCGGTTTTAAGCAGGTCGGTGATGATTCGATCGTTAGCCGCTTCGATAATAAGCGCTACGCCGAACTCTTCTACGAGCGTAAGCGCGACAGCTAGGAACGTCGAGGCAACCACGCTGACCGCGATTGGGTGGTCAAGTATCGTTATGCCTCGACCGACTACTACAATAACCACGATGAAGACGTTGCTTGAACTGAACATCCGGCGTCGAGGAGCGATGAGCGGGGTTTTGACCCTGGGAAGCTTAGATCCAACATTCACGGCCGCAATGAAGGTAAGAGGAGAGCCGGTCGTCTTAGATCTCCGGTTGGTAGAGTTTGTGGAGCCGTCAGGGATCTGTGGCCTTGCGACGCTGCTGGAGTTCCTGATCCCACGTTCCAACGAGGTAGGGCTCATGCTCTCGGGACACAACGTGCCGGCTTATCTGGAACGGATGAACTTTTTCCGCATCTTCGGTGATCGGGTAAAGACAAACACTGACGTAACAGCACTCGAAGAACGCCGGCGGGGCAACCCGGGGACTCTACAGGAGCTGGTGAACTTCCATTCGGAAGAGGAAATCCCCGGCATTATAGGCCGTATCTCGGAAATTCTGGAGAACAAAGAGTACCGCTTACGCGAACGGGCTGCTATCTGCGCTACTCTTTCTGAGATCTGCGCTAACGCTGTGGAGCATGGCGCTTCTCCTTTTGGAGCCTACGCTGCCGTCCAAGCCTACCAGCATATAGTAAGTGGGGGCCGCGAACGCCGAGGTGAGGAGGTCCTCGTCGCCATTGCCGACGGGGGGATCGGAGTCCGCGACACGCTCTCGCGTAACCCGAAGTACAGCGAATATACCAAGACGGACAATGACTCTTTACGCCACGCCTTGAAGATGGGCGTCTCAGGGACCGGGGAGATCGGACGCGGTGGTGGTCTCGCCGTGGTAGGACAAATCGCTGTCCGCACCGGCGGCTCCCTCTCCCTCCGCTCTGGTGCAGGACGCGTCACTTTTTACGGTGACCGTACCAATTCTCGCAACGTTCCATTCTTTCCGGGTACCTTCGTCCGCGTCTCCCTGCCCAGGAAAGTTTGATAGTTGAGACCGAAAATGGAGCGGAATCGCTGTTGATTTTGGCCACCCTAGCACGTATAATCCTGTCAAATGGTTTCACTGAAGACAGTGAGGAAAAAGCCGGTGGCTAAAGAGCCGGCGCGCGCTATCTACGATGTAGCTTCCAGCGAGATCGGCGACAAGCTGATGGTAACGCGCGGGACGGGCCGACGGGTGCGTGAGGCGCTGGCAGATGTTCTAGAAGGCCTACCGCCTAGTGGGATATTGTATGTGGATACGCGGGGTATAGACCTCATGGATTACTCGTTCGCGGATGAGGCGTTAGGGATTCTGGTCTCAAGGGTTGCGGCGGGAGAGTACGGAGAACGCCACGTAGTGCTAGTCGAGGAGGACCGGGAGCTTCTGGAGAACGTCGAGGCCTCTTTACGGCAGAGGGCTTTGGCGATGATCCGGGTGGACGAAGTTGGCGAAAGCCCGGAGATCGTGGGCGAGGTGCCCGAGCACTTAGTCGAAACGCTGCAAGCGATCTACAAGGCGGGTTCAATTACTAACGCAGACTTAGCAGCTAAGCTCGGTCTTAACCATACCGCCTGCAACAACCGTGCCACGCGCCTCTTTAAACTAGGCCTTATACATCGCCGCAAAAATTCTGCCGCTCCCGGAGGGCGCCAGTATTCATACGAGGGAATAGCTTGATGTTATTTTTACTTTTACTTTCACTTGTTTCAGTGAAGACAGCTGTAACGGTGCAATAGTACCGGAGGAGGTATAGCGGATGCGAGAAGAGTACGTAATCGAGCGTGGGGGCCGCAAGTTCGTGCTGTACGCGGGGCTGTTGGAAGAGGCACATGGGCAGGGCTTGAGGGGCATAGAGACGGAGCTATTACAGGTGCCCGGACCTGAGAACGGTGAGGTTGCCATAGCTAGAGCCATGGTAAGGATGGAGGAGGGCAAGTTCAGCGGTATCGGCGACGCGAGCCCTCATAACGTCGGGCGGGCGATCGCTCCGCACCTGATCCGTATGGCAGAGACGCGAGCAAAGGCCCGGGCGTTGAGGGATGCCATCAACGTCGGCGTCACGGCGCTCGAGGAACTCGGTGGCGAGCCTGAGGAGATCATTCCCGAGCCGCAAAGCCAGACGCTGCCCTCCTGGATGCCGCGGGAGGAGAACAAGAATGCACTGCCGGCGACGCGCAAGCAGCTGAACTACTTGGAGGCGTTGATCGCCGATGTCGTGGAGGACGGAGCGCCAAAATTTGAGGAGATGGTTGGCAAGCCGATCTCCGAGCTCACGCGTGGCGAGGCGAGCGAGTGGATCGGACGTCTCTCCGGGAGGGCGGCGTAATGAACCGACGTTTCTGGACAGCAGCCTTGGGCGAGGAAGCGCTCTATGAGGAAGACCTCCCGGACTGCTGCGAACGAAGTGCGAAGAGCTTCGATAGCTCCTTCGAGTGCCCGGTCTGTGGAGCAGCCTGGCAGGCGCCACTATACGTCGAGCCCGAGGAGTGTGCGTTCACCGAGCGTGCGAACGATGCACAGCGAAAGGGAGCGGCGTAGTGGCCCGTAAGAAGAAGACCTTGAGGCCAGACACAACGCTCGCCCCGGTGGGGGAGCCGGATAAGGAGGTGTACGTCCGGGAGCTACCGGTGTGCTGTATCTGTTCGTTCAAGGAGGCGATTCTGGAGGCCGATCACCGGCGGCTATTGGAGCTATGTTGCTCATGCGGGCGTAGCTGGCACGTCACGAGCAGCTTGGACAGCCGAGTTCTATCCCGGTTCGTAACTCACGCGGGCCCGCGGGCGGGCGGGACCTATCCGGCGGCATAGCAGCAGCTGGTAAACGAAAGGGGACGAGATGGTGCAAGATGCCCTTACGCAGTATATGGGAAAGGTTCGGGGTGGGCAGCTGCTCGACGCCGCCGCGGAGTGCTCGTTGTCTGTACGAGCGAGGGGAGGCGACGAAGAGGCTCGGGCGCGACTCATCGAGTCGAACCTGAGGCTTGTGATCTCCATCGCCAAGAAGTACCGTGGTCGAGGGGTGCCGTTCGAGGATCTCATCCAGGAAGGCAACGCGGGCCTCATCCGGGCTGTGGAAAGGTTCGACCCCACTTTGGGTAACAGATTCTCTACGTACGCGACGTGGTGGATCCGGCAGGCCGTCACCCGCGCCATCGCCGACCATGCCCGTACTATCCGCCTACCAGGACACGTGGTCGATTCTCTCTTCAGGTTACGCCGGGCCGAAAACGCCCTTAGCATCGAGCTTGGCCGCGACGCTACCGAGGAAGAGCTCGCCGAGCGGCTGGGGATAAAACCTGAAGAAGCGCGGCGTCTGCGCGAGATCGGCCAGCCTATTGCAAGCATCAACGCGCGTGTTGGGCGTGGCGTAGCCGAAGAAGGTGCTGCGTTGGGTGACCTCTTACCCGACGAAAGCTCTGGCGATGAGTACGTCAAGATCGAGGTCGGCCAGTGGGAAGGGACCCTCCGCGAGGCTGTAAGGTCCCTCCCTGACCGCGAGGCTCGCGTTCTCGAGATGCGGCACGGCCTTGATGGAAACAAGACCCATACCCTGCGCGAGGTCTCCGAAGAACTGGGCATCTCTCAGGAGAGGGCACGACAGGTCGAGATAAAGGCCTTGAGGACCATCCGGATCGGCCGCTACGCGGGTGCTCTACGCCGCGCCTTGTCCGAAGCTGTGTAGAGCGCCGGTGGATGCGTTAACCTTCTCCCGAGTAAGCGAAGAAGGGAGCCCCTTGGAGACGACCGGGCAGAGTACCGAGCGCATAGCGGAACTATTTGAGGCTTTGGACGGAACCATTTCGGATGGTTTCCCCGCCATACACTCGCCTGTCTACCATACAAGAGCCGGGACAGCATATCTCAAGTCCCCAGGGGTGATCATGCTCGCCAAGCCTCAGACCAACATTGCAGGCCTCAAGAATTTCCTCGGGGGCTTCGATCCTTCTTTAAGCTTCCCGGCCTACCTTGACGATCCGACCCAGCTACCGGACTCCTCTCAACTTTGCAAGACTGCGGGGCAGCTCTGCTACTCCGCGTTCGGTCCTCGGCGCACCACCAACGAGAACGCTGCTGCGTACTTCGAGCGGCTCACCTCCGCTGGCCATGGATCAGTTTTAGAACATGCGAGCTTCAGCTTTCTGCTCTACGGTATTAGCCGGAGTGTGACCCATGAGCTGGTCCGGCACAGGGCCGGTGTCGGATTCTCCCAGGTGTCACAACGTTACGTTTCCGGTGCCGTGCTGCGCTTCGTAGAGCGTCCCGAGTACCAGGAGGATACGGAACTGCACCGGCTCTTCGAGAAGCGAGCTGACCGAGCCGCCAGGGAATACGAGGCGATGGCAGGCTGGCTCCTCGAGCGGCAGGGGAGAGGTGTTGCGCTCCTAAAC
>JAFAPF010000350.1 GCA_019247245.1 Rubrobacter sp.
GGTGTTTGGCATCAGGGGAAGCGAGGTTTATCAGGTAAGTCGAGTGTACAACCACGGGGGAGAGCACGATATCCTAGACACCTTTCGCGAAGGCTTTCACGTTAGGATGCTGTTTTGGCCACCCCCAACCCTGGGGATTAGAGACAAAGACCTGCAGCGTCTCCAACTCTCGGGCTGTTCGCAGGGTGTTCATGAGCCCGTGCGAGGTCGGCAAGTGTCGGCCTACCCTGTTCGTGCGTGCTCTAGATCCCGCGATAGGCTTCGTCTCATACGCTAGATTCTAGCGGGGACCTGACTTGGCGTTTGTGAGGGTATAATCATCGCGGAACCCTGCACGCACCGGAGGAAAGAGCGTATGACTGTGGAAGGTAAAGTCGCCAAGATTCTAAGTAAAGGAGAAATCGTCTTAAACCGGGGGCGCTTACACGGCGTCCGCACCGGAATGCTCTTCGAGATCTTCGCCCCCGAAGGTGAAGAGGTCTGGGACCCGGACACCGGCGAGACTATAGGAACCGTAGAGGATGTGAAGGCCAAGGTCGAGGTCATCGAGGTCAAGGAGAATCTCGCCATCGCTCGGGTCATGGATGTCGCTTCACCCTTCGGGACCGCAAACCTTGCGGGTTTCGGAGAGTTTCAGGATAATCTCCAACGCATGTTGGGGCAAATGTTCGGCGAGAACGTTCAGGTTCGGGGCTTTGGCAGTGGGCACGGCTCCGACGATGATCCTGACCTCGAAAGTATGTTCGGCGGCCCCCTTGAAGACATAACTAAGGTGCAGGTCGGCGACGCCGCTCGCGAGATCAAACGCCGCTAAGGCTGGTTTCCGCGCCCGAAGCCGTACCTTGGCTTTCTCCCGTCTCCCTATAACCTTCAGCCTCATCATCGCTTGCGTTCTGGTGTACCTGGTCGTGGCCACAGTCGGTGCCGAAGGGGGGACACCTTTCAACGTCGGTCTCGTCCAACAACCAGGGAGAGTTGTGACTCTAGGCGCGCTCATCCCGGCGTTGGTGGCGGAGGGCCAGGCGTGGCGCCTCGTTACAAGCATTTTCTTGCACTCGGGCTTCGCACACCTAGCGATGAACATGATCTCCCTCTACTTTCTGGGCTCTTTTGTGGAGACCTCTTTCGGGCGGGGTCGCTTCTTAGCCCTCTACTTTATGAGCGGGATCGCGGGGGGTCTAGCGTACCTATACCTCGGCACCTTCACAGCCCCGGCAATCGGGGCTTCCGGCGCAATCTTCGGTCTGCTGGGCGGGGTTTTCGGATACTCCATAAGGCGGGGAACGTTCTCGCTACAAAACCCTATCATCGCCCAACTGCTCATTTTGACTGCGCTCAACCTTTTCTTGGGGGCCACGATTCCGAACGTAAGCAACACCGCCCATATCGGCGGACTCGTTGGAGGCCTGGTATTCGGCTGGTTGGCCGCTCCGACGCTCTACTCCCACAAGAAGCTCATCGCCGTAACCCCCATAGTCATCGCCTTTGGCCTCGAAGCCCTTCTCTTAGGCATCTGGCTAACTTACTTCGTTTGAGGCAGCTGGTGTGAGCGGTGGGTCTCCCCAACTCCCGCACAGTGCATACCAAAGTGGCGAGAAAGGTGACGGACTCGGAGAAGTAGCAACAACCATTCGCAGGGCGGCTGCCCTGGAGAGTGCTTACTCACCAGTGAGGCGTTTGCGAGGACCACCACGACCGGCACCGGCATGGCGAAGTAATAGAACGAGCGCGAAGGTAACGGCGAGAACACTGGCGACAAAGAGGTTGCCACGAAAGTCGCCGATGAGGAAGGCCCGGTCTATACGCAGCGTCTCGACGAAGAAGCGACCGGCAGAGTACAGGCTTACGTAGAGCAGGAAGACGTCTCCGTTCTTGAGACGGTTCGAGAAGCGGCGAGCGACGAGGAGGAGAACGAGAGCAACGAGAAGGTCCCACATGGACTCATAAAGGAACGTAGGGTGGAAGGAGGCGGTCTCTTTGTAACCTGCGGGCCGGTTCTGAGGGGCTATCTCAATAGCCCAGGGGAGGTTTGAAGGCCGACCGAATAGCTCCTGGTTGAAGTAGTTGCCCCAGCGACCGATAGCCTGGGCGAGGACAAGTCCCGGCGCCACGGCATCGGCGAGGACCAAGGGGTTAATACCACGGATCCAGGCAAAGAGGAGGCCGCCCACAAAGCCTCCGATCACGGCGCCGTAGATCCCCAACCCGCCGTTCCAGACCTCAAAGATGCCGGGAAACGGCTCCTCGGCGTAGAGCTCGTAATCTGTTGCAACATGATAGAGTCTGGCGCCGATGAAGCCGAGCGGCACCACGAAAAACAAGGCGTCGAGGGCTAGAGCACCATCGTAGCCTCTACGTACCAACTCACGTGCCGTGACCCAGGTTGCAACCCCTATCCCAAGCGCGATGAACAACCCATAGTAGCGCGCAGCGAAGGGTCCCGCCTCAAAGAGGATCGGGGAAGGTGGGCTCGGAAGCGTGAGCGCCGATGCGTGGGTCAAACGGGCTCCTTAGGTTCGCGACGGAGTTGTAGTCTGAGCCGAATCCTTCGTCGAGGAAGAATTGCCGCTGCCGTAATAGGTTTCGAGGATGTTCCGTGCAGCGGGGGCCACGGTGACCTCACTGCCCTGTTCGAAAGCCCCGGCGTTCTCGACCATCACCAGTACCACCAGGGGCTCCTTCTGGTTCTCGGCCCAGCCGACGAAGTAGTTTACCGGGTCCTTACCCCACATCTCACCGGTCCCCGTCTTGCCGACCACCGGCAGACGCGAACCCTTGAAGGCATCTTCGGCGGTACCGCCCGGAGCTGTGACCATCCTCAGGCCATTGAGCGTACTCTGTAGGGTCTGCTGCGAGACGCCTAGCGAACCCGCGGGCTCTGGGGAGATCGTCTTCACCACCCGACCGTTTTGATCCCGGATATCCATACCAACGTGCGGCGTTACCAAAGTTCCGCCGTTGGCGATGGCCGCGTAGCCCCGGACGAGCTGCAACGGGGTGATGAGAAGGTCACCCTGTCCGATAGCCATGTTGACCCACCGTCCCACGGTCCAGAGCTGGTCGTCAGGGGTAGCTCCGGCCTCCTCCTGCCACTCGCGGGTGGGAACCCGCCCGTCGTTCTCCCCGGGGAGGTCCACACCCGTCTTCTCGCCGAAGCCGAACTGTTCGTAGAATTTCGGCAGTAGGTTCTGGTCGTCGGTGCGGTTCCACATCCAGTCGGCGACCTGGTAGAAAAACTTGTCGTTAGAGTCCCCGAGGGCTTGGGCATAGTTCTGGGTACCGTGGGGCCCTAAGAACTGGTACTTGGGACTGTTCTCGCGCCAGCTCTGCCAACAGCCCCACGACGAGCCCGTCGGGTGCCAGCACGAGCCCGTATCCGTAACGGTCGTCGAGGGGTTGATGGCACCCTGCTCGAGACCCGCCATGCCGGTAAAGGGCTTGAAAGTCGAGGCGCCAGGATACGTCCCGTCGACGGCACGGTTCAAGAACGGGGAGTGTGCCTCCTCGGAGTTCAAGTAGTTATATTGCTCGACCTTCGTGGCCCCGGTGATTCCACCGACGAACATCTGTGGTTCGAAGTCCGGTCGGCTCGCCATCGCCCGGATCTCTCCGTTGTTCGGATCGATGGCTACTACCGCTCCGCCCGTCCCAGGCTCTCCCATCGACTGCGCCCGTGCGATCGCCGCGTCAAGCTCCTTCTCTGCCGTCTTTTGTAGGTTCAGGTCTATGGTGAGCCTGAGGTCCTTACCCGGAACAGGGTCGGTGATGCGCGCGGGTTGGCCGAGCTCGGGGATCTCCTCAGGCCGTTCGTCGTAGCGCTGCCCGTCGGCCCGTCGGACGGCTACCTGTCTGCCCAAAGCGTCTACGTTGTACTCCTTCTTGCCCGGCTCCCCACGCAAGACATCCTCATACGCTAGCTCCACCCCGCTCTTGCCAACCACCGCGTCGTGGTCGAGCCCGCTGAAAGCGTCCGTTGCGAGCTCCTCTTGGGAAACCGCTCCGGTATACCCGAGGACGTGAGCTGCTAACTCTCCGCTCGTGTAGTTTCTGACGTAGTCATCGTTAACAACGAGGCCTTGGTACTCATCTGCACGCTCGCTGACGTATACGGTGTCTTCGCGGCTAGCGTTCTCCTTAACGAGCATTGGGTTGTACCGGTCGCCTGACGCCATCGCAGAGTCATAGCGCGAGAGGACCGCCTTTTTATCGGCATGCAAGATATCGGCTAGCTCCTCGACCTTGTCGCGAGCGATGGCGTTCGGG
>JAFAPF010000483.1 GCA_019247245.1 Rubrobacter sp.
GCCAATTCAGAGGATAGAGGCTAGCCCTTTCATGCCAAGATCACCACATAATCGTACGGGGAGTTCCATGAGCTGCTCCTGAGAGAAACCAGAGGGGCCCACGACCGCCTTAATTGCTCCCGCTCGCGTCACTGCCTCTAACATTCCGGCCGTTTGCCGCCGCGCAGCCGTGCCCAGCCGTCACCCATCGCAGCAAGGGCCGTAGCATAGACCGGGGCCGTGATATAGACTGCGTGCGATGCGTGTTCCAAGCTCGGGGCGCCCCGGAGACTCCAGACCACACCGAACACGTTAGCTACCATAGAGAGCACAACAGAGTCACGAAAGGCAGCATCACGGCGTGCGCCAGCCTCTACGGTCGCAGCGACCTCGCCCAGCCCGGAGGCCAAAAGGTCTGCACGGGCGGAAAAGTCGCTGCTGCCTCCAGAGGTCAGTCCGATCGCAAGATCGCAAGCAGCGAAGCCCGCTGCGGCGTGCGCGCTGTCGGACACAAGCGCGACCATCTCCCCGTCTCTTTGCAAATCCCGAACCGCTCCTACCGCGTCGTCGCCGTCCAGGGACATGACCCCAGCGCGTCGGGCGACCAACTGGGCGGTCACCGTCCCGCCATCGAGCAGTGTGACCTTCACACCGCGGCGCCTGCACGTCTCGACTAGCTCCGCAACCCCCGTCGCAAGCCGTGGTCGCAGTGCGATGATGCCGAGGAGGCGCTGCTCCCTGTGAAGCCCGAGCAGGTAGCAGCCGGGCTCTTTGAGTCGGGTCGCCGTCGGGATTTGAGTAGGTTCTGCGACCGGGCCGAGGCGGTATCGTACCCCCCCTAATTCCGCGGTGGCGGTTTCGCCGTCAAAGGCGCCGTCGGCATCTGGCACGCGGTCTGTCGTCGGAAACGCCTTCCCCCAAGGAGAGCCGGCTGCGGCAGCAACCCCTGAGGCAAGCGCCAGAATCTCCTCGGCTTGCACGGCTTCCGTTTGCGGCAGGATTGTGCTGACCTCCAAGCCGTCCGTCAACACGCGGGCGCCGTCGAGTAGCAAGACTTCGGGTCGGCGCACGATCCTGTCCGGGCGGGTACCGACTATCGCAACCCCAGACCGCAGCACCCGCGCCGACGCCCCTGTATTTGCGAGCTGCCTTCCTATTTCGGCCGTGCGAGGATTGACCAGCAGCAGAGCCGCGGCGGTTCGGGAGAGGGAGCGGGTAAGGAGTGCTGTTGCCGCTGCGAAAAGGAGCATGATCGGGACCATCGCTACGGCATAGCGGTCATGCAGGGTCCCTGACTCCGGGCCTGGTCGAGGCTCCGGGATGAACGGCTCGTGGCCTTGCAGCTCCAACGCGAAGGGTCCGCCGTGTAGCGGCGTCCCGGCACCTACGCTCGCACCAGGAAAAACCGGAGCGGGCAGGCCGTCGCGTGCAGTAGCGGTACCAGTACCTTCCAGGATCGTGGCCGCAAGCGGGGTGGGTTCACCGGCGTCGAGCTGGATCACCGCCCCTGGCCGCGCTGGGGCCGCGGTCTCGAGCCTCGCTTCGTAGCCGCGCCATGCTTCCCGTCGTGCCCGCACCTCAGTTAGCAACCGAAACGCCCCGGCTCCGGCGACCACCAGCCCCAAGGTGTTGCCGGAGAGCGTATGCAGCACGATGCTGCTGGCGCCGAATAAGAGTCCCGCCACCCTCTCTCCGAGCAACCAGTACAGCGCACTCCGGGTTCTGGGGAAACCCTCGAGGAGTTCAATCCCGACCGCCGCCGTGGCGAGGCCGGCCGAGGCGACCGGCGGCCCCGTGAGGCCGAGCAGTATGCGGGCGGCGTGTAGTCCAAGACCCATGAATGCCCCTAGCGTTGCGGTCGTGGCTTCGAACAACGGCTCCCAATCCAGCGGGTGCGTTGGCCGGTCCTCGCCGGGAAGCTCCGGCAGTACCGTGCCGGCAACCATCGAGAGCACCTCCTCCAACCCCACCTTCCTCTCGTCGAGCTCCACCAGCACCCGCCCGGTAAGCTGGTTGGCACTTACCTTTACCGACAACCGGATCTCCAGGTGCTCCACAACGCGGCGAGCGAGGTCCGGGTCCCGGTCTAGGCCCCGCACCGCGATGCGCACTCTCCCCAAGGGACCGCGACGTTCGCGCTGCACTGGCGGAGCCTCTGGCTGTTTCTCTATTGCCTCCTCGCCCACCTCAGGCTCAAGTGCTCCCACCGCTGCCAGTATGCTCTCATCGTCGGTCGCTCGCGGGTCGAAGTTCACCAGGACGTTGCGAGTAAGGAGGCTTGAGCGGACGCCACTCACCCCCTGCATCCTGCGCAATCGGGCTTCCAGGGCGCGCTGCCCCTGTCCCTCCCATCCAGGCAGATGCACCCGCACCCGGCCCGGGAGCTTATGGATGATGTGCGGTTTCTCGGCAGCGGTTAAACTCATCTGAATCTCCGGTTTGTTATCCGATCCTGTTCATAGGTGAGGATGAACGCCACAGCGTATCGCCGGCTGAGCTCGCCGCGCACCACTATCCGGTAGTCCTTCGCGACCTTTGTGAGCTCTCTGTTTACCGCTGCTCTTCACTATTCCCAAAGTCTAATGACACACCAGGGTGCTTTGCCTCACCCACCTGCGCATCTCACCCGGG
>JAFAPF010000433.1 GCA_019247245.1 Rubrobacter sp.
GTCCGCCGGGGATCGCCCGGCAACAGTACGCTTTCGGCGAAGTCCCCCGGCTTCGCCCGCACGTGGACGGGTCTCACGGTTCTCTCCCTTCGATCGTAGCTATCAGCTTTCAACCGCTGGTTCTCGGCTCCTTCTGTTATTACTAACTGCTGACAGCTAATAGCTGACTGCTCCTCCTATACCAGGTTTACCAGGATAGCAGGAGGACGCTCAATCAGGTACGTCCGAGATAAGGCCTCGAGAACCAGCTCTACAACCCTCTCCAGGTTTTGCTCTCCATACAGCCACACCACCGGCTGCCCCTCCTAGACCTCATCCCCAATCTTAATGAGAACCTCGACCCCCACGCCCGGGTCCACCTCATCTCTTTTTTTCACCCTTCCGGCACCCAAAAGATGGGCCACACGACCAATACCTAAAGCCTCTAACTGTGCTACGTACCATGACCGCGGCGCACCCACCTCCCGCACCTTGTTCGTGATCGGAAGGTTCTCGAGCGCCCGTATATCTTCATCTTGGGCCATGACGAACTCCCGAAACTTCTCGTAGGCGGCGCCTGAGGAGATCGCCTTCTCCACCGCGTTTTCCGGCTCGGGTATACCCTTTAGTTCGAGGAGCCTTACCGCTACGCTGCGGGCCACCTCCGAAAGATCGGCGGCAGAAGGTTCGTCTCGCAAGAAGCGTACACTTTCGCGAACCTCCAGGGCAATACCAACTGCGATACCTAAAGGCTCGTCCATGCTTGTGATCAAAGCCGAAGCTTCTATACCCATGGACTTGCTCAGGCGGACGAGAAGTTCGGCAAATTCGCGGGCCTCCTCTATGGTCTTCATGAATGCACCCGAGCCCGACTTCACATCGTAGAGGAGTATCCCGCGCCGGTCGCGGCCTTTTTCGAGACGAGGGAGGAGCCGATAAGGGGTAGGTAATCGGCGGTGCCAGTAGTGTCTCTGAGAGCGTAGATCCCCTTGTCCGCCGGGGCCAAATCCCCAGCCTCCACGATAGCGAGTCCGACCTCTTCAACCTGTTTTTAAAGCGTTCTTCTGAGAAACCAATCGAGAAGCCGGGAATGGACTCTAATCTATCTATAGTACCGCCGGTCGTACCGAGTCCACGTCCCTAGAGCTTGGCGACCGGCGCTCCGCAAGCCGCGACGACAGGTAGAGAAGTCAGGAAGATCTTATCCCCTACCCTGCCCGTCGAGCGTTTGTCTACACAGTGGATGAACGAGTATCGCTTACCGGAATCCGCCATCGCCTCCGTGAGCGCGAGCGTTTCCCGGTGCTCTATCCCTTGGATGCAGATCGCCATGAGGAGGGCTGACATCTGATAGTCTGGCACTTCATCCGCGGTGTAGTCCTCGACTAGTTCCCTGATTACGCTCTCCGAGACCTCTCTACCACGCCTCTTCGTCTCTATGGCGTCAAGTGCTGCACTCCCGAATGACAAAAACCGCCTCCTTCCCCGAACATTCCATGACCTCTATGCGGTCAATTGTAAGGCCCACACACCTCTCCTTACACCCTTCCCGCTCGTTAGAAGGCAACCTCGCGCCTCTGAGAGAGCTTTAGGCGAAAATGTTGCTGGCAGACAATATCGCTGCTTGCGCAGCATATCCCTCGCTAGAAAATTCGATGTTCTCGTCCGCCCTGGTATTAGGGCTTCTCGGAAACTCAAGCGCTAAGTAGGCATTAAAAGCGGGCCAGAGCTTTAGTACTCCGGCTGCAAAGCCTTCTGTAGAGATAGTGTATAGGTGCTGCTTTAGCCAGCAGCGGCATCCTGTGCAAAGAACTCTTCTAGCTACTCTGCCGTTATCACTAGACGGCTCTCTATGTGGAAGTGATCAAGCATTGCGAAGCCGAGCAGATGGCGAAGCTCTGCCGCCGAATCTATATCAACAAGCATGAATCCTCCGCGAGCATCAGAGAAGGCGCGGAACTCTTTTAGCTTTCTTGACTGTTGGATTTTCTGTACCTGCCGATGTCCTGCCTGACCGCGAGCACGTCTTCGCGTTCCTAAGTAGTGTCGAACATCTCGAACTTGACGAACACTTCCAGTAAGGTCCCTTTTCTATGTATCAACTTGTCTTTGATACCCTAGGCAGCTTAGCCTTGTGCCTGCCAAGTATGCACCCTAAATATTAAGAAGTAGATGAGAGAAAGCCGCTTGTAGGGTGCTAGAGGTTAGGCAGCCGATAAACGGTTGTGGATCCCGTTCTCGTTGATAACAACGTGTCCCTTGGACACCCTGTAGTAAGGCAGCGATGGCGCATTACAGTGGCCAATCTACGCACCATTGGGGTTGTCGGAGACAGTTGGAGGTCCACCACCGTTTTGACCTGGCTTTGGCGGAGATGCATCTGCCAAAACTGGTATTGCCGTAGCTACCAACATCGCCACCATAAGTGCCGCCACCGCCAAACTGAAATTATGCGTCTCAAAAGGGCAACTCCTTGCTCTAAGGTGGGACTCATCAGCCCTGACTCAAACTACATAGCAGGTGTAGGATGAAGCAAAGATACTGACGGCGCATGGCTCGAATGGACTGGTTTTGGCTCTTTTCGCTAGCGAGTCTCTTGTAACATCGGTGGGGCTGCGCTTGCCTGGAATTAGAAATTCGCGGAAATATGTAAGATGATTATTAGGAGCCGCCTACCTCCGAGCGCGCGTGCCCACACCGCTTGCATTTCGTGCGCTCTCTCCAAATAGTTTTGTCACCCGTTGCATCCTGCATGACCCCGTAGACGATATCACTTGCCCAAGCCATCTTTGCCTTTGGGTACAGCCTCGACATGCTTCTCTTGACATGCTCTGTATCATCTTTACATTGGTTACACCACAGTAGCATTAGTATCATCATTTCTATCGCTATCGCTAACTCTTTTGCGATACATAAGCACTGTATGCGTGGTGGAGTACCGACATAATATGTGCCACTGTGCCACTTGGCACAATTTTGACCCGATATAGGGCTCTAAGCGCTCGATCAAGCGATGAGCGAGCCCACCGATCAAGCAGCGCACCCACCCGCCGACCAACCCTGGATCACCGTGCCTGAGGCGGCTCAGATATTGGGCTTGAGTGCTAAAAAGCTATAAGAAGCTGACTATAGCGAGGAATGTTGAAGGTGACAAAGTAGGAGGATACGGTGTACTTGGTTCTCGAGCCCGCCCAAAGGTATAACTCGGAAACTCGATAAGGACCGTCGTCATGTGTAACGGGGAAAGGTACGCTCGACTTTTAAATGAGAAACCGGCGGCGAGGGGGGAAGATGCCGCCGGCTGTCACACTTAGTATACGTCAATCCGCCGGTACTTACCCCCCTAAATTAGTTCGGACGCAAAGAAAGCTTGAGTGAGCAGCGATCCCCCCTCCCGCCCCGGGATCTTCCCCCCTCCGTAAGATCCTCGGGGCCACCT
The DNA here is from genome assembly GCA_019247245.1 of Rubrobacter sp. Lineage (GTDB taxonomy): Bacteria > Actinomycetota > Rubrobacteria > Rubrobacterales > Rubrobacteraceae > Rubrobacter_F. The sequence goes on from JAFAPF010000433.1 coordinate 3,419, forward strand.
TCGCTGACTCACCCAAGCTTTTAACAATCTACAATATGCCCCAATAATAGCAAGATGAACTATATTCGACCTATAGAGTTGATCTAGGTTTAGACAACTACCCACGGTGTGTAATGAGGAGACACCCCTATATATTGTATAGCTGTCAACTCATCGTATAACCGAGGCTAAACTACCGATATGATGTTCTTTTATGGAAGACGATGTACAGGACAGTACCGGCCAGGAGGCCGATATGGTGCAGGACAATAAGATGTCGTCGTCTAGTAATATGCAGCGAGATACCGGACAAGGGAACCAACACAATACCGCGCGTGCATCTGGCAATAAGGTCTCGGTATACGAGGCAGCACACCTTTTAGGTGTGACCGTAGACGCCATCAGAAAGCGCATTCAGAGGGGTAAGATTCCTCATCAGAGAGACGCTGATGGTCGTGTCTGGATATTACTAGATATGGCTAGTATAGTACCAGACGAGAGCGAAAATATGTACCGGACTGGGAGTCGAGACGAGTTAGTCGATAGCCTCAAGGACCAAGTTGAGTACCTCAGGCAAGTTATAGACACGAGGAATCTAGAACTACAGCGTAAAGACTCAATTATTGCTGCCCTAACCCGGCGCATCCCCGAGCTGGAGCCCGCCGGCCCCTCATCAGGCACTAACCAGACGCCTGATGAGGGGCCGGAAGGGGTAGTGGAGCCGGCCCCTTATACCGAAGGCTCGCAGGAGAAAGAGCGGCGTTCTTGGTGGCGTAGGTTTATGGGACGTTAAGAGGCTTGTAGATTTCTGTCTTCGATGTAGGCAAGAG
>JAFAPF010000482.1 GCA_019247245.1 Rubrobacter sp.
GGATGACGGGTTCGGGATGCCGCTCTCGTAAAGAAGCCCCGCCAGAGTTGGGGCTTCTTTGCTAGACCTGCAAGTCGGTGGTGACCCTCGGGGAGGACTAGACCTTCGGCCCTGGTAGAGATCACCCTTGCAAGAAGGAGAGCAGCACGCCGCCGATGGGGCACAGAGCTCTACGCCAGCGTACAGCTAGGGCGGACTGCCGCTATTCACCTAATTGCCGAGAAGGGGTCTTCTCGGTAACTGAGCTACCCGTAAGGTGATGGACTCTCTCTCCGTCTCCTGCTGGCTGCTATGTTGTAGGGTGGGGCACGTGATCCCATCCGAAGATGGGGGTACCGTTGCCCCCCCTCCAAACCGTACGTGCGAAATTTCTCCGCATACGGCTTTCCATTGCTAACTTCTCGCGTACCTGTTGTCCGGCAGCGTACCGCTGTGGAGCTGGTGGTGGCACTGCTCGCACAGCACCATCGTCTTGCGCCCTCTGGCAATCATCATCCGCTCGTACATGGGCTTCTCTCGCTTGCGCTTGAGGTCTTTGAGCTTGCGGACGTGATGCACCTCGCACGGTCCTCCTTGACCGCAGTACTCGCACTGCTCGGCGTTTAGCCGTTTAACGAGTTCCGTGGTCTTGGTGGTGTAGTGCGCTGTGGTGGGCACTTTATCTACCTGCCACCCTTTCCCTTTAGGGTTGAGGTGTTTCAATCGGTACACTTTCATCCTGTACTCCCTGTCCCCCGCTTTATAGCGATAGACGTACTCACCGCCCTGTGCCATCGTCCGGAGGATTTGCTTCATACTCTGTACCTTATGCTTATTGGCGATGGTCTTAAAGAGGCTGTGGTGAGCCATGTAGAACAGCTTCGACAGCTTCCTTTTCACATCGCAAGCGAGTGCGTAATATTCCGCTAGTCCCCGCAACTCGGCGTTGTAGGTGGCGATGATTTCGGAGTCGCTGAGCGCAAGAAGGTTGGCGCGGTGGAGGCTACGCATGTTCTGGTAGTCTCCGTAACCGTGCTCGTGACAGAACTTGTGTGCCACTTGTTTGGGTACGTACAGTGACACTATGGCGGAGATCGTTCGGCGCTTTGTGTGTCGCCCATGAAGGTTGCCCTTCATGACTTTCCCTGACAGAGCTTGGCGCACTTCGTAGCCAAGAAATGTGCACCCGTCTTCTATGTGCCGGATAGCGGTCTTCTCTTCGCTCGTTTGTAGGTTGAGTTCCTGGGCGAGGAAGGTTTTGACCTGCCTCATCAGGCATTCAGCATTGGCCTTGGAGCCGATGACGCCGATGATGAGGTCGTCGGCGTAGCGACTATATCTCAGCCGCTTGAAGTTCGGGTCTGACATATCCTGTGAGGGTATTTGGCGCATTGCCTCGCCATGTCTGTCGATAGCCCGACGCAACTCGGAGACCTCACCCTTACGGGTCGGATCGTCTTTAACCGTGTCGATCTCCTTGCGGCAGTGGTGGATCTTGTACCTATGATGTTGGTACTCAGGATTCCATCGCCGTAGCTTGCCGGTGTTGAAGGTTTTTTTGAGCCCTCCGATGAACTCGTCCAGCTCATGCAGGTAGATGTTGGCAAGAATCGGAGAGACTACGCCTCCTTGCGGTGTGCCGGAGTACGTTCGGTGGTACTTCCAATCTTCCACGTATCCCGCTTTGAGCATCCCGGCTATGAGACCAACGAACCGTTCGTCGTCGATTTTCTTGCGCAGGATGTCCAGCAGTTTTCTGTGGTCGATATTGTCGAAGCACCCTTCGATGTCTACATCCAGGATCCACTTCGTACCGTTCCAGCGGGTCCCAATCTTACTGAGCGCAGTATGGCAGGACCGACCGGGTCTAAATCCATGCGAGTCGTTGGAGAAGATCGGCTCGTAGATTCGTTCCAGTATGATTCGTGCCACTTCCTGCACCAGCTTGTCGGTGCCGCTCGGAATGCCCAGCGGACGCTTCTTCCCATTGGATTTGGGAATGTAAGTGCGTCGTACAGGCTTCGGGCGATACGTCTTCTCTCGCAGGACCTTGATGATCTGGTCAACCTGTTTATTGGAGAATCCGTCCAGCGTGTCTTTGTCCACGCCTTTGGTGATCACACCCTGGTTAGCCTGGAGGTTGGCATAAGCCTCTATCCAGAGGTCCTTCTCATACATGAGCCTGTGGAGGTTACGTATCGAGTAGCCCTTCTTGGAGGCATCCGTGATGCCCTCCAGCCTCCTATTCAGTCTGTCGGATAGCATTGGCTTATCCTCCCTTTCGAAGTTGGATGGCCTTAGCAACTGGCGTCCTTCCTCCCAGGCAGGTGGCTTTCGTTCGCCTTGCGGCTTGCTTATACCCCTTGCCGGTCCCGGATCGTCTCCGGGCTGCCCAGTTCCCATTACAGGCGGACGTTGAGTAATACGACGCCTCCGTCGTCCTATTGGCCTCTAGAAGAAGCCAACTTAGACGATCCCGCGTTTGTACAACCGTGAGATCTCTAGAGCGTACTTAGGTCCCCTTTCGTTCCTTTAATCTCCCTCACCAGGAGCAAGGCGGGGTGGTCGGTTGAGTCGGGTATCGGAAAGGCCCCTCCTCACACCTCCGCTGTAGCGCTTCAACCGCTGTGCGCTACCGGTGAACTTAGACCCTTGAGAACTCAGGTTCAGCAAATAGAGCTTAACCATATACGCTTTGCGCTGACGGACCATCCAGCCTAAGCGATTTCGGCATTATCCGCCTTTTCTACACATGCTATGTTCACCACTCCCTTTCGGGATCTACGAGCCCGTGTTATTTGGGCATGGCTAAGTGCAGTGCGCACGGGGCCTACCGACAGTCCCGGTCCATCGAATGGACGCTCAACTGATTGCACCGACGCGGCGCACGCCGATTAATATAACCTTAAGGACTGATCGCATAATTTGATTCACCTCCTTCCCTTGCTGGGTTTATTCATACACTATTTTCTATAGCTCTGTCTGTAGGGTAGATTGCCTCCTCTATTGAGTTCCCTACTCTTTAGGAGACTCTGACCAGAACCAAGCCCGTCTCCTGGGAAAAGAACCACGATCTTCCCTACGCCTACGCCGTCAGGCCGGATGTTATCGCACGCCGAGCAGGGCAGCCCAGACGGGTAAGTTACCCTACCGTCTTCGCGGTGCTCCTCTATAACTATCTTGCCGTTGCACTCCGGGCACCGCTCGGGGTCGGTTTCGAGTCGCGCCTCAAGCCTCCTTATCCTGTTTCTCAACCCCATTTTCTAGAGCCCCCTTTGTGCCGAAGCCGGAACAAGTGGCCGCCTCCTTACGGGAGTGCCCTCCGGCCTGTCAATGTCGACCGCGGCCCGACAAGAGGAGGCGGCTGTCGGCGTCCTACCCCGGTCGCAGCGCTTAGTGGGCGATTATGCCTTTGACGCAGGTGCGTTCCTGCTTAGCTTCTCTTGGCAAGCTCGTTCTATTCCTGGTCTCGCACCGCGTATCCCTTCTTGCTTCTCGTGGGTACTT
>JAFAPF010000517.1 GCA_019247245.1 Rubrobacter sp.
TGTAGATTTGGCGGTTGTGCAATTCGCTCTGGAGAACTATGTTCCAGCCGAGAAGAGCAGCAAAGACCAGGGCTGCTAGCCCAACCGCCAGGCGCCGCCAATCGAGAGCTTCCCAAAGTCGGGTCCACCAATTTGTTCTAGTCGTGGGTGGTAGGGGCCAAGCTTCGGATTCTATCTGAGCTAGAAGGCTATGCCGCAACTCGGGGGAGGGTTCACGCTCCTCACAGGCGAGAGCCAGCAGGTTAGCTGCGGAGGCTAACTCATCTATCTCGGCCTGATGCTCGGGGTGAGCGGCTAGGTACGCTTCAAAGTCCTGCCTCTCGTCTTCTGAGAGAGCGTTGAGAACATAGGCCTCTTTTAGTTCCTCAAAGCGTGTGTGATCTATCGGGCTCAAGGTGATACCACCGTTCCCTGATCTTCGAAGAACTCTTTGATCTTCTTGAGCCCCAGCCGCATCCTACCCTTTGTCGTACCCAGCGGCAGGTCGAGAAGCTCAGCTATCTCCTTGTGGGTGTACCCGGAGAAGTATGCAAGCTCGAGCACCTTGCGTTGCTCTGGGGGTAGCGCTCGCAGTGCCTGCTTAACCTGCTCACGCTGGGAGTTACGCCAGACCTCAGCGAAGGCCTCGCTCGGCTGTAAGGCGAAAGCCGCCACCTTAGCTTTGTCTTGGGTTCTACTGTGGCTCGCGGTTGAGCGCAACTGGTCTATACCACGGTGGTGAACGATAGATAGCAGCCAGGTGCGCACACTCCTGCGTTCTGGGCGATAGCTCGCGGCTGCCCGCCACACCCTTAGGAACGCGTCTTGCACTATATCCTCGGCTGCTTGGCGCTCCCCCATCATCCGGTAAGCCAAAGAGTATGCCACCCGGCTATGACGGTCGTAGAGAGTGGCGAACGCCTCAGAGCTTCGGTCCTGTGCTACAGCGGCTAGCAGGTCCTCATCTGCCATGTGCAGGTACTGCTGTCGGCTCTCCACAACTTCATTTTACGGAACCTGCGTTGCTCTAGATCAATCGAACCACGCAGCCTCTATGCTTGAGGTTTGAGGATGAACACCGAGGCGCCTCTTGTACCTTCACCTTAGACGAAATAGGGATCCTTCTTTGCCTCGTTTTTGACCCTTACGCTATCCCAAACGAATGGTGGTGGCTTCAACCGAAGCCTGGCCCATCCCAAGAAAGTGTATGCCCAGAAGTACGTGGATGCCCCAGTGCCTCTTCGAATCGTCTGGGACCTATCCTGCTCGGGATTATGGCAGACCCCTAACAACTCAGAAAGCCCGGCGGTTAGGAACGTGTAGGTGAGGACCTCCGCCGGGCTTCGATGAGCATCGCCAGGGACCAGAAGAAGTGTGTGCAGGCTGGGTGTGGAACCGCCCCCGGCAGGGAAGTTGCCTAGAAGGTTGTTGCGCTGTTAGCTGGTGCTGGGTGGGGAAATACTGAACATTTAGAAGAGAAGTTAGAGGCTCATTTGGGATATATAGAAGGTCGGGCAGAGACGCATTAGGCTGCTGAGAAGCGAGTTGGTTATTAGACATAGGGCAACCTTCAAGTGGTTGCAGGAGCGTGGTTGGGAATCCAGGAGAGCTTGCGCCCACTGAGGGTGGACTCTTCTGCTTCGAGATGAACCTGAGCGGCAGCCCGCTCCCCAGTGACGCAAGCTGTTCGGAGGGTGAGCCGATAAACTCTTTTAAAAGCGAAGCGAGAACTAAGGAGGTTGTCTGGTGACTGACGTGGATCTTTGGACACTAAAGCCGGGAGACAAGATAAAGATATACGGCGGTGCCGAGGCCGAAGTCCTCTCCGAAACTGAAGACGGAGAGAGAATCAAAGTTAGGTATCTCAAAGCCAAGGATGAGTCATCCCTGGAAGGGACAGAGGATCTGGTGAACGAAGACGATATCGAGGAAACGGACCAAGGTTGTTAAGCCTTCGAGTGATCTCGTTTAGCGCGGTTTCTACAAGCTAGAAGACGCAAACCGCCTCTATTCGCCAATTGCCTAGAAGAAGGGTCCTCTTGGAAACTTGGTGGCTAGCGGGCATAAAAAGAGCCGGGGTATAGATGCCCCGGCTTGAGATAACCTTTTTAGTAAAGTCTATCGCCCTCCTTGTGGCTCATCTCCCCGTGGCCCCCGGGGTACTTCTCTTCTTGGCTCTTCTTGGCCTAAGAGTGCCTCTCTGGCGTTGTCTAGAAGCCCTCTATCTTCCCGCCTCCTCTCCGGATGTCCAGCTCTTTGTGGTTCTGGTTCTAGTGGGGAAGCCTCTCCCGTCCTAGGAGGTGCTTCTTCCATCCTTGTCGGCGGGGCGGTGCTTACATCGGATTCGACGAGAACCTCGAACAATCTGTTGAAGTCTGCTCTGGCCGTTTCCACAAACACGCCCTTGTAGCCGCCGCCACCTACAGCTACTGTCCAATCACCTCCAGAGTAAGCCCAGCCCTGCTGGGGTATCCACTGCATGTCGCTCAGCCGAGTGTACGAGCCAGCTAGCGTGTTGAACATCATCGTAACGGTGGCGCAGAATTGAGCCGTCATCTGGGCCATTTCCGGCGACATGTCCATGCTAGCCCTGAAGTCCACCAAACTTCCATCGGGGTCGAACTCCCCAGCGGCTATGACCCCTTCTATGTCGAGCAGTTCCTCCAGTGTTGCCATGCCTCCTCCTCACTTCCGTAGCTTTTATAGTAGGTCACGGTATGATGTCATCAAGTGGAAGCCTGCGCATTCCGAAGAGGCCCGCGTCCGTACGGGGCTGGCACGTTAGCTCTCAGATTCGCCTCGAAGCAGAAACGGCCAGGATAGTCGCAGAATGGAGATTGTCCGACGAGCTCTGTTCTAAAAACCACCGTTTATGGCACAAGCTACTGTATCGAAAAAGCTACCAAATGCAACTCGATTTTGTTACACTAGTGCTATAAATGTAACGATATTTACATCTGTAATAAATGACAGAACGAGTTCAAAGAACAGCAAGAGTTTATGACAAAATTGCCCCGCACTATGCAGAGCAAGAAGCTGGGGAGTCTCCTTCTGACGAGATAGAAAAATTTACTACTCTGCTTCTACCGCATGGGCATATACTCGATGCTGGTTGCGGAATAGGAAGAGATTTAAACACCTTTTTCAATAGAGGATTTTCTGGCTTCGGCATAGATGTATCAAAGAGATTGCTTACGATAGCAATGAAGCTGCACCCACACCTCCCCTTTGAACTGGCAGATATAAGAAATATGCCCCAATTTCCCGACGCTGGTTTCGATGGGATATGGGCGCATGAAAGCTTTCATCATCTGGAAAGACAGGATATGCCGACTACTTTATTGGAATGGCAAAGAATCCTCAAACCGGAAGGAGTTGTGTACATTTCGGCGAAACGGGGACAGGGTGAAGTAACAGTAAGAGAAGAAAAATCGGGTGGTCAACCAAGAGAATATACACTCCTCGAGCCTGAAGAACTTCGTACCATGTTCACACAGACAGGGTTTGAACAAATCGAGCTGTATACATTTAACGAACAAGAAAGAAAAGAGCATGGGCGAGATCTAGAATGGCTATGTGCTTTCTATAGAAAGGCTTATTGATAGAGCTCATTTTACCTCGCAGCAAAGTTTTAACGAGCGTCAAATTTTCCTTCTGCAAACTCCTCCTTCCGTTTTCGTGTGTTTACGCTCGCGGGTCGCGCTCAAGCCGGTACTCACCAAGAGCGAATAGAATTGATGAGGCTGTAGAATGGCGAGTATAATCGCGGTCCATTCCTCTATAGAGAAACAGGCGCCTCACAAGCCATAGCTACTATAAGAGTCTCGCGACACTATTGGGGACGTTTTGGCTTTAGAAACTCACTGGGTTTGTCAAGTTTTGGCATTTTGCGTTTGACGGGGGTTTTGGCACAAATTTTGACGCCTAATACCGCTGTTTTGAGAT
>JAFAPF010000522.1 GCA_019247245.1 Rubrobacter sp.
TGGGGTGGTAAACAGCCACTCCCGGATAGGGTACGCTCGAGCATCCCGCCAGGCATAGAGGTCCTCGAGGCGACGGGCGCATCGCTCCAAGCGGTGTTTATCCTGCGTTCTCATCAGACTCCCTTAGCTGTCACCAAGAGGTGCACCTGTCACTGACAGGTGCTTAAGAATAAACGAAAGGCGCGACCACAACACCCCTTTATATCAGTGGTTCCCCTGGTACGGGTAGCATCCTCCCAGCCACGTGCTGCTTACTCAAAATCGTCTGGTAACAACGAGACCTTGACGCTTACTTAAAACCATGAGAAATGGGAACTACTACGTCAGATCGAAAACCTGCGCTAGGAGGTAGCTGGTGAAAGAACATGAGACTACCCTTCAAAATCAGCCGGTAGACATCAGTGAGGAGTTCGGCAAACAGGAGAACCACTTTTTTGTGGGCTCGAGGGTCGAGGAATTTGATCGGGATGCTGCGTCTGGAACGATAATATGGAGAGGTAAGGGACTAAAACAGCGCGTATCTTACCACCAGCTTACGCTTACGTTCGAAGATTATAAAACGTGGAGTGAGGTTCCTCCGGACGAGTACAAAGGTGATTGGTGTCTTCCCTTTTCCATCTCTTTTATTACCCCTAGAACGGTCCGTCTCCAGTTGGCCGCTCGGCCGCAAAGCGTCTCTGACGGACCCTCTCTTATGCTCGATGGAGAGCCCGGAGCCGATGGCTCCTGGGAGATGAACGATACCGGCTCATCGACTACGTATGAAAGCCAGTTTGGCTCCGTCACCGTAACCCGCGACCCCTGGCATTTCGAGTTTCGAGATGCTTCGGGCAAGCTGCTGACCCGCACCCATCACCTGGCCGATTCAAAAGGTGTGATCAACTCCAAGCCCATCCCTTTCTCGTTTGTGCGCATTACTCCCAATCTGCATCGGTATATCGCAGCCAGCTTCTTGCTCTCTCCAGATGAAAGGCTTTTTGGTTGCGGGGAGTCTTTTACCCGCCTCAACAAGCGGGGACAGAAAATCGTTCTGTGGGTGTACGATGCTTACAGCGCGCAAGTCCCCGAGATGTACAAGCCGGTGCCGTTCTTTATGAGCAGTCGTGGCTACGGCATGTTTATGCACACGGCCTCTCCCTTGACTTTCGACCTCGGTGCCTCACATGATGAGGCCAACATGATCTACGTTGGAGAGGATAATCTCGACCGTTGGAGAGGATAATCTCGACCTATTCTTCTTCTACGGGAGTCCTAAGGAGATCCTCTCTGAATATACGGCGCTCACTGGACGCAGCTCGATGCCGCCGCTGTGGTCGTTCGGACTGTGGATGGGCCGCGATACCTACTCCTCGGAAGACGAGGTCCGGGACGTGGCGAAGAAGCTGCGCAACCATCGCATTCCCTGCGACGTTGTTCACTTAGATACAGGTTGGACCGAGACACCGCACCGCAGCGACTTCGAATTCTCCAAGTCCCGGTTTAAGGACCCGGTCAAGATGATCTCCGATCTTAAAGAGCAGGGGTTCCACCTCAGCCTGTGGCAGTTACCATACTTCAACCCGAGAAACCCGCTGCATACAGAGGCGGTCGAAAGTGGTTACGTAGTTCTGAGCGCTAACGGTAGACCGCCGGTGGACGACGCCTTACTCGATTTCAGCAACCCTCTGGCCAAAAGCTGGTACCAGGAGAAGCTGGCGAACTTGCTCGAGATGGGGGTGGGAGCTATTACGGCGGACTTTGGCGAGGCTGCGCCTCTAGAGGGTGTGTATGCCGATAGGAAGAGTGGTCTTTATGAACACAACCTATACCCGTTACGCTACAACAAGGCGGTAGTTGAGATCACGGAACAGATAACGGGGGAGAGCATCATGTGGGCGCGGAGCGCCTGGGCTGGCTGTCAGCGCTACCCGTTGTACTTCAGTGGAGACCCGGAGAACACCGATGGTGGGATGGCCGGCACGCTCAGGGGCGGCCTGTCGCTAGGACTGTGCGGCTTCTCCTTCTGGGGCCACTTCATCGGGGGCTTCCCTTACGGTAGCCCGAGGGAGCTTTATCGCCGCTGGCTGGCCTTCGGCGTGCTTGGCTCTCACAGCCGCTGCCATGGCCGTCCTCCCACAGAGCCGTGGGAGTACGACGAGGAGTTCGTAGAAGAGTTCCGGCGGATGGTCGAACTTAGGTACAGGATGATGCCCTACGTATACGCTCAGGCCAGGCTGTGCTCTAAAGAAGGCTACCCGGTGATGCGCACCCTATTCTTCGAGTGCCCGGACGATCCGACTTGCTGGTTCATCGAGGATGAGTATATGTTCGGTGAGGATGTCCTGGTTGCCCCGCTTATGGAGGACACCCCCAGCCGGGATGTCTATCTACCACCGGGTCGGTGGATCGATTACCAGACCACAAAAACCTACGAAGGTGCTGGATGGCATAGGATATGGGCTGGGAAGATCCCGGTGGTGATGCTGGTTAAGGAAGGGGCAGCGATCCCGTGCCTTGAGCTAACGCAGAGCACTTCGGATATGAACTGGCGACGGATCGAACTTACGGTCTTCGCTAGCGAGCAGACCACTATTGCTGAAGGGCGGGTGTGCCTTCCCGAAGAAGGCGAGCTGCACACCTTGTGCCTGGAGCGCGAAGGCGAGGGCTTCGCGCTAAAGGAAGATCCTCTAGAAGAGAAGGTCCAGTGGAGGATATCTACTGTCCCCGCTTGAGCCGACGCCGGATAAGCTCATGCACTGCGCACCTCCGATGGGCCAAAAGTGAAGACGCCTGCTAACAATAAGAATATGGAATCTCCACTCAGTTAGCATGCTACAGCTTGCTTATGGCATCCGCCAACCCTTCAAGCTCTCCCTCGGTGTTGAACAGGTGGGTGCTTGCCCGGATGTAAGGGTACGGCTCCGGGATGAAGCGGACAACAAACTTCTGCATCAGGAGCTTCTCGGTGGCCTCCTGCGCCACTACGTCTGCGACTTGGAAGCTCACGAGCCCCGAGCAGGCGGGCTGGGGGGAGCGGAGCGTAACGCGGGGTATCCTCTCTAGGAGACCGGTCAGAAGGTTGGCGCGGCGTAGGATCTCCTCGAAGCCCTTTGTCCCGCGCTCGTGGATAGCGCTGGCCGCGGCAGCAAAACCGGCCGCAAGGGCCGGGCTCATCGTCGAGGCTTCGAAGCGTCTCGCGCCTTCGTGTACATACCACCAGTAGCTGCTCTCCTCTCTGAAAAACGTCTCAGGGTCCGAGAGAGAAGCGTAGCCGAAGCTCGTGCTCCAAACTTCGCAGCCGGATCGGATGTAGAAGGCCCCCATGCCCTCCGGACCCAGCACCCATTTATGGCCTGTGAAGGCGTACATATCGGCGCCAGTACGGGGGACGTCTACTGGAACGTTTCCAACTGATTGGGCACCGTCCACCAGGGTAAAGGCCTCTTGGTCGCGAGCTAACGCGCAGATCTCCTCTAACGGTAGTATCTCACCCGTCGTCCAGTCAACGTGCGAGAGCGCGACGAGGCGCGTCTTTCTAGTCATCGCTTCTTCGACCTTCTCAGCCGTCACCGGAGGTGGGATAAGCCTGAGCCGCACGCCGTAGCGCTTCTCCAGAGCGCGAAGCGGAACGAGGCTACCTGGGTGCTCCGAGCGGCTGGAGACGACCTCCTCACCCTCCTGCCAGTCAAGGGAGAAGACCCCAAGGTTCATGCCGTGGGTGGTGTTCTGGGTGAGAGCGATGTTCTCAGGGTCCGTATTTATGAGCCGGGCTGCGGCTTCGCGGGCCCGGGTATACGCCGTACCTTGATGGGTGTAGAAGTCAGCGCCCTCGAGGTAGGCGGGCCCGGAGCACAGGTCGTCCGCCTCGCGCATGACCCTTATCGTATCATAGGAGGGTGGGCCGCTGCCGCCGGAGTTGAGGTAAGCGTAGGAGTTGCCGGCTAGGGCCGGGAACATCTTGCGTGGGAGGTGCACTGAGTCTCGCACTTTCTCTCGTCGGAAGTCGACGGTTAGT
>JAFAPF010000525.1 GCA_019247245.1 Rubrobacter sp.
CTGTACTTTTCCGCAAGCAGCCGCCGTCGCTCTCTTCTATTACCTTCCTTACCCATTCTTTGCTAAGAGGAAGTAGATTCATGTTTATCAGCTGTTAGAACCCAGAGCCTCCTCGACCCAGCCCTCAAGAACATCCTTTGGAACCTCTCCGGAGTTGGCAGCAGTTATCTCTTTGTTCTTATCGATCACATAGATCGTTGGGTAGCCAGAAGCCTGATAGGTGGAGCCCAAAGAGGGATCATAAGCCGCTGGACCCTTGATTTCGTACTTGTTGACGAATTCCCTCACCTTCTCCTGGTTATCCTGATCATCAATACCTACCATAATAACTCTCAGGTTGTCGTATTTACCCTCAAGGTCACTTATGATCGGGGCCTCTCTATTACAGTGCGGGCACCAGCTGGCGAAGAAGACCAGCATGGTGGCGTCTTTGCCTGTAGCGTCTCCCAGCGAGATGTTGCTTCCGTTCACGCTCTGTATGGTGAAGTCCGGAGCTTCGGAGCCAACAGGGAGTAGACTGCGGTTGTTCGGTGTGAAGCCAGGGGTGATCAGGAAGGAGAAAGCTAACGTCGCGAGGAGTATAAGAACCGTAAGACCCGCCAAAAGGAGCACAGTCCTTTTGCCTCCCCAGGCGGCCCCTCCGGCCTTTCTCAGGGCTTTCTTGTCCTTCTTGCTTAGAGTGCTGCGTGCCATTGCTAGCTCCTTTATGGGGCTTATGGGGCGATCTGATCGTTTCTCACCTTATGTTCTTACTAAGTATTACTTTGCTGAACTAGGCTATGTCTATAGCCCTTTAGGGCTATTTTTGAAGGTTTTCGTGCGAATTTATACGCGTTGTGGGGAAAGAGCTGATATGGTATCCGCTGTGAATCAGGTAGGAGAAGACAACCTCTCTGTAGTACGCAGAGCGCTTAGCAATCCCTATGTTTCTCTTGTTTCGCGGCTTGTGTTGGGTGGACTATTTTTGTATGCGGGGGCAGCCAAAGTGTTTGATCCCGGGGGGCTCGCGTCCTCCATACGAGGCTACGAGCTTTCCCTACCCGAATGGTTTGTGTCGCTCTCTGCCCACTCGCTTCCCCTTTTGGAGATACTACTGGGACTTTATCTCGTGGTTGGTCTGTTCACCAGAACCGCAGCCTGGGTCGCGAACCTTCTTACGATCCTGTTCACCCTGGCACTCCTGCAAGGGGCACTGCGGGGCCTAGAGATAGACTGCGGCTGCTTTGGCTCTACTGCGGGTGGATCTACGAACTTGTGGATGGACGTAGTAAGGGATCTCGGCTTCTTAGTGGTGGGGTTACAGCTCGCCTATGCCCCTCCCGGAAAATTCAGCTTAGATGCAAGGCTGCGCCAGCAAAAGACGTAAGATGCTATAAGCCATTTGGCTTCTATGGAGCTCCTTAGCAAACACGCTCTTGCCACGAGATAGTCCGCATGGTTAACCACTCTAACCTGTCGCGGCAGGGCTGGTAAGAGTCTGACACGGACGCCCTACTGAGGTTGACCTTAGTCGCGAGCCAGAAAACCTGCCGTGTGCTGTACCGTGCGTTCGAGGAGGACTTCTACGACAGGGTGCGCGGCTACCGCGGGACTAATCCCTACGAGAAAGCCCTAAGAAAGAGGAGTGTATGGGTAGAGCTTTTATTCGCCGAGGCCAAGAATTGGCATGGGATGAGGAAGTGCCGCCTGAGGAGGCTCAAGAAGGTGAACATAGAAGCCTTTCTTCTGCTACGTTGCGGTTCACGCATGAGTATATTGGATAGTGCGGGCAGAGAGTACCCGATCTTGCATTTTACGGCGAAGGTGTTGCACGTGAGCTGGCGTGAGCTTTCCGAGCTTGACGCGCCCAATAGCTGGGATTGCGTAGCGCCCTACTTGACGAAGAGGCATACGTGCTAGCCCGCACGCTTCCCCTAACTGAAGTCTCAAGCCACCGCTCCAGGTAGTCTCCCAACGTTTGGCCGCCTGCATCGAAGTCGAGCCCTCCGTCCCTATCGACCATCGCCTTGGTGAGTTATTGGCGGACCTCTTCGCGCGTCTTGCCGCTAATGTATCGGCGCTTGGGTCCTTCCGCTGTATAAACTGTGTAGGCTCCACGGTAGCCCACCCTCTTACCATTCCTCTTATGCTCGTAAATTGAGCCCTCACCATTACCGTTCTTGGCCACCGCTTATTCCTCTTCTTCCACTAGTTCCGCCTGATCTACTCGGAGAGCTTCAGCCAGCTTGCGGAGCGTGGACATATGTGGCTCGGTGATATTGCGTTCTATCCGGTTTATCTTCGAAGATCCCTGTACGCTTCTGCTCTTGATTGTTGCCCAATGAAAGCTAGACCGACTGGCAAAGCCTGTGAAATATATTCGAAGTCTCAGCTGGCCCCAACGGCGTCCGGAGGTATGCGCTCTGGCGAAAGTTCGGGAGTGGGCATGATCCCGGGTGCAACCTCGGTTACCCGACTGTGGCTCGGGCGCGCGACGCGTCCGCTCCTCAGCACGACACCATCGGCGCAGTGGGCCTCGATCTCGCCACCACCGAACTGCTCCTCGTAGAGGCGCGCGTACAAGCCACCTTGAGCGAGGAGCTCGTCGTGATCGCCCCGTTCGACAATGCGGCCTCCATCTATAACGAAGATCACGTCGGCTGCGCGGATGGTTGATAGACGATGGGCGATGACCAGAGAGGTCCGACCACGCATGAGCGAATCCAGCGCCCGCTGGACGATCCGCTCGCTCTCGGTGTCAAGCGCCGACGTAGCCTCATCGAGAAGAAGCACGCGTGGGTCTTTGAGGATCACCCGGGCGATGGCCAAGCGCTGACGCTCTCCGCCAGAGAAGCGATAGCCACGCTCTCCCACGACTGTGTCATAGCCGTGTGCCAGAACGGAGATACGATCGTGGATATAGGCGGCGCGTGCGGCCGCCTCGACCTCGGCATAGCTCGCCTCGGGACGACCGTAGCGTAGGTTCTCGCGCACGCTGGCGTGAAACAGATAACTCTCTTGAGTTACAACGCCGCAAATGCTGGCCAAGGAAGCCATACTGAGCTTACGCACGTCGTAGCCATCGATACATACTGCTCCCGAGGTCACGTCATACAGGCGTGGGATGAGGTAGGAAATCGTCGTCTTGCCCGCTCCGCTAGGCCCCACCAACGCAGCGAGTTGGCCAGGCTCGATGGTCAGCGAGATGCCTCGCAGAGCCCAGCCACCTCTGTCAGGGTTCGCTTCATCGCCGTCTTCGGGTTCCGGCGCGGTGCTGTCGCGCTCGGAAGGGCCATATCGGAAGTAGACATCCCTCAATGCAACCTCGCCATGCACCTGCGCTGGGTCGAGTACTATCGCATCAGGAGCGTCGACGATCTGGGGGCGCAGGTTGAGGTACTCAAAGATACGGCCGAAGAGCGCTAGCGAGGACTGTACATCGACCGAGACCTGCAGCAACTGGTTTATGGGCATCAGCAGCCGAGTCTGCAGTGTGGTGAAAGCTACTAGAGTCCCGGCGCTGATCTCGCCGCTGCCGCCCTGTAGTTCGAGACCAGCCACGAGGTAAAGTAACGCCGGGCTGATCCCGAAGAAGGCCTGGGTAAGCGCGAAGAAGCTCCGTCCGACCATAGCCTGACGGACCTGCAGATCGACTTGACGTGAATTCTCGGTTCGGTAGCGGTCGATCTCCCGCTGCTGGCGTCCGAACACCTTGGCGAGCAGGATTCCCGAGACCGACAGCGACTCCTGCGTGATCGCGCTCATCTCCGCCAGCGAAATCTGCGTTTCGCGGCGGGCTGAGCGGCGCCGGCTGCCCACACGGTTGGCCAACACGACGAAGACCGGCACGAGCAGCAGCGAGAGGACGGTCAGCGGTATGGAGAGTATGAGCATGGCCACCAGAGTTGAGCAGACCACTACCACATTGGAGATCACACTGGCCGCCGTGGTAGTGATTGTCTCCTGGACGCCGCCGACGTCGTTGGCCAAACGCGACTGCACCTCTCCAGTCCGTGTTGAGGTGAAGAATGCGAGCGACAGGCGCTGAAGGTGGGTAAAGAGCGCGTCGCGCAGGTCTTGCATCACGCGATTGCCCACTATGTTGGTCAGGTAAGTCTGCGTAACGTTCAAAACGCCCGAGACGATCGGGATGGCAACTAAAACCCCGACCAGCCAATATAGAAGCTCAAGGTTGGGTCCGGACTCACCATAGGGAAAGAGGGCGCTGTCAAAGACCGTGCGGATCAGCAGGGCACTGATCACGCTGAGCCCTGAGGTGACGAGGATTATCGCCATGATGAGCGCCAGCTGGCCGCGATAAGGCCGAAACAGCGTCATTATGCGTCGGCCGAGGCGACTGGTCTCTGTGGTCATCGACGCTCCGGATGTCCTCTTTACATGAACGAACCACTGCCGAACCGTCCGTGGCTGGTTCTACTACGGAGGTTATTATAGTTCCTTGCGCTCACCAAACTCGTCTTACTAT
>JAFAPF010000046.1 GCA_019247245.1 Rubrobacter sp.
CCGTTCCGGGGATAGAACCTTAAAAAAGTTATAGACGTATTCGTTGTATGCTCCCTTACGCTTTGCCTCGAAGCGGCAAGAGAGGAACAAGCTATTTACCCAATCCTCTTCGTGGTCCAGAATCTGGTGCTCGACAAGTTCCGGAGCGATGCGGAAGCGGTAATCATATTCTTCGCCGCTCCATTCGTATACCCGCCGTGTCTGGAAATCGATCACCACCTCCTGAACACCACAGTCGAGTAGCGCCCGCCCGTTGATTCCGACACAGTTCAGGTCAGCTTGTTCGAGCAACGGTTCAAACCAGCCACGCAGCGACGACAAGATATCGACTTGCCCTCGCGACCACGATTCTTTGATGGTGTCTATTAGCGGTTGCTTTCGGACTTTATACGCTTCCAGGTAAGCCTGCTTCTCGGTGAAGATTGTCCATACTTGATCCTCGGGAAGAGGATGCGTCACGGTGCAATAGTCTTTGCTAAGCGTGGCGACGCTTCCTGGGATTAGTAGACGCCCATTATCCATCCCGTGCTCCTGCATATACTCGAGGAAGACCGTTTGGTCGGGGAAGATGTTTGCTGGGTCGCGGTCGAAATCGTTGAAGTGAAAAAGGTCATCGTCTAAAAAGCAGGGCGGTCCCGCGGAGGGGAACACAAAGGAGGCATCGGTTTGTCGCACGTAGCGCAGGGCACGGGCCATCTGATTAGCACGTTTTTTGCGGCCCAGAACCTGCTTTGCTTTCTCTGGCATCTCGTAGACCATCGGATACCAGATGGCCCCAGAGAATTGCAAGAAGTGTGCGTCGTAGGGGCCGAAGCTGTTTACAACGTCGAGATCCATCGGACGGGAGTCATTCTGATCGAAGATACGCACTTCCCCATCATCTATCGCCAGCCCCGAGTCGCCGAGAGGCCCGTCGGTGGGAGCAACCAGCGAGGTGGTCATGAAGCGCAGACCGTCGACTTCGAATGCCTCACCGTTCGTCGTCTTAATAAACTTCGTGAATCCGAGATCGCGCAGGGCCCGCTCCATAAGATCAAGTGGGTAGTCCGGGAGGAGAACTATAGCCTCTTTCCAAACGTGTTTGCTTAGGAAATCCGCATCAAAGTGGTCGCGATGCAAATGCGAAAGATAAAGATAGGTGGGTCGTCCGATCATCGTGGGGTCTACACCCTCGTTGCTAGGGAAGGGGAACCAGGATGCAAAATAGGCTGGGTTGAACCACGGATCGCAGAGAATACTTCCAAACCGAGTTTCGATGAACAGCCCAGCATGACCAATAAACGTAATCCTCAACCGAGCTCCCTCTTTGTTTTATAAATTCAAAATCCTGAGACAGTAAAGCGTACCATACCAATTCGGCTCAATAGCTGGCAACGCTTCTAGGACGAGGTGTCAGGGTGTTTTGAGATATCTTTTCTTGAGCGTATGGCGATGCTCTGAAGTAAGCCTAAAGAGATCATGCTCACCACCAGGTTGCTTCGCCCGTAGCTGAGGAACGGTAGCGGGATGCCAGTGACCGGCATTATCCCCATCGTCATTCCCACGTTCACAAACACGTGGAAAAGGAAGATCGTGCCTATGCCCACGGCGAGCAGGACACCGAAGCGGTCCCTTGCAATGGTCGCGACGTGCAGCATCCTCCAAACGAGAACGAAGAACAGTCCTAGCAGCAACAGCCCTCCGATAAAGCCCATCCTCTCGGCCAGATTAGAGAAGATAAAGTCGGTATGGTCCTCCGGCAAGAAACCAAGATTGGCGAGCGTAGTGGCATAGAGTCCCTTACCAGTAATACCGCCAGAACCTATGGCAACCTTAGACTGGAGAACCTGGTAACCTTCGTGGGTCGCGGTAGCGCCGGCGGGGTCGAGGAACGTTGTGAGACGCGCAACCTGGTACTCCGCGAGGATTTTCAGCTTCAGCGCGAGCAGAGAGAGAGCACCTCCTATCACCACCAAGAGCCCGATCTGGGAAAGCTTTGCTCCTCCGACGAAGGCCATGACGAAGAACACGATCCCGAACACAAGAGCACTGCCGAGATCGGGCTGAACAAAGACTAGCAGGGTAGGTCCGGCGATAATGCCCACGGCTTTGAGAAAGATCTCGTTATTAGCGAGATGATGCTGGGTGAAGAAACCGGCAAGCACCACGACTATGAGGAGCTTGGCAAATTCCGCGGGTTGGAACTGTACGGGGCCTACGTCGATCCAGCGTTGGGCGCCTTTGGCGGTAGCACCTAAAATCACCACCATCAAGAGCATGAAGATGACGGCACAGTAGAGAGGAGTCAGGTACCGCTGCAACCGCCGGTAGTCCATAAGGGCTAGCGGCACCGCCCCTATAAGCCCTACCCCGAACCCCAAAGTCTGGTTCAGAGCGTAGGTCTCTCGGTCATTGGCACCCGCAATGTATACAGCGAGGATGCCGAAGGCCGTAAGCGCCAGCGAGACCAAGAGTAGTACCGGATCGAGGGATCTGAGTTGACCGACGGTACCCGCACTGCCACCAACGCCACCAACCTTGCTTCTGCTCAAACTCATTTACTGTTCCTTCGTAGTGATGAGCCTAAGTAACCGGCTGCCCACCAAATACGCCAAAAACACGTTCAACAGTATATCGGGGACTACGCCGCTAACCAAGTAGCTCAACATGGGCGGGCCTGAGTGGCTAATGAGGCTCAGGGCAAACAGGTTCAAGAGATCGTACACCATCGTCGCGACCGCGACCGCCTGAGCCAGCAAGCGCGCCTCACCCTTCCGACGCGTGATCCCGACCCTAACCGATACCGCCGCTGCAACGACACTGCTAAGAGCCCCCACCCCGAAGAATCCACCGCCCAATGCATCCACGAGAACGCCACCGAAGAAGCCCAAAAGCAGCGCCTGGAACTCACGCAAGCCTGCGGCCGCGATAACCACACCGAGAACGATGAACCTCGGGCTCACCCATCCGAAGGTAAGGAGCGGAGAGAGAGCTACTTCAAGCAGCGCTGCAAGCGCTACGAGTAACGCCGCTCGAACGATGAGTGCCTGCCCTAACATGCTCTTCTCACCGGTCGCTAACTACCATCCGACGATCACTCGTACCTCCTGGAGATCGTCCGCCTTTGCAGCGGGCGTGACTATTATCTTTTTATACTGGTCTATGTCCCGTGAGCTCACGGACTCGACCGTTCCCACAAGGAGGCCCGGCGGGAAGAGTAGTTCACGCTCTCCGGCTCGCCCGCTAGTGACCACGAAGTCTCCCTGCTCAGCCTTGGCGTTCAGATCTACGTAGTCTACTCCGAGGTAGCCTTCCCAACTGGTCCTGAGAAGCCCCTCTCCATGAGAATCCGTAGTTGAACCATCCCCCGGTAGGATCTGAACGCCGGCAGCGAAGGTCTGGTCATCGACGAGGAGCACCTCGGCGGTATTGGGGGTAACACGGCTTGTTGTGCGACCTATAAGGGTGTTATTCCCGACGACTACCGGTTGCTCAGGCGCAACACCGTCCTTCGTGCCGATGTTGATCACCACTCGCTTGGTAAGCTGTCCACCCACAGGTGAGACAACTTGCCCTAAAGGACTGTACTTGAAGGAAGTTTGCTCACCGCTTAGCAGCTTGCGCAAGCGCTCGTTCTCTTGCCTCAAGCGTGCGGTCTCTGCTGCCCCCTCTTCGTATTCCAGCGCTTTCTCATCGAATTGCTCTTGGTCATCCCCGCTCACAGCCCTTCCGACCCTTTCACTTGCCGTAACGAGCGGCGAAGCGGCCAAATCAAGCAGCCCCCGCACCGGCCTCAAGACCTCGGCGGCCCCAAGTTGGACAGTGTGCAGGGGTCCGGAGTCACCCTCCCTTACATAGATCGTGAATAATGCCAGGCTCGCTACACAGAGGACAGCGAGAACCACGAGGCTACCTGCGGCGCTGGACTTCCGGCGCCCCAAGACGTCAGGACGCAGAGAGGGCGTTGCGGTAGTGTTCGATCTCCTCAAGGCAACGCCCGCTGCCGATGGCAACACACATCAACGGATCATCCGCTGTATGAACCGGGATGCCCGTCTCCCGTCTTAATCTCTCCTCCAAAAGGCGCAACAACG
>JAFAPF010000105.1 GCA_019247245.1 Rubrobacter sp.
CAGGTTTGGTGCTCGGGCTGTTCACCCGCTTGGTCTCAGCACCCCTAGCAATCGGCATGCTGATGGATGTACTACTGATTCATCCGCCGAACAGCTTTTTCGTCGCTTTCGAGAACGATGCTAGCACTGAGAGTGCCCTAATTCGGCTGGTTGCTAGCAGCGCGTTGATACTCACCGGCCCAGGTAAGGTGGCGCTTTCGCGTCTACTCTTGTAACGTCACTGCAGTCTGGGCTGCCGATAGCCTTATTTTCGGAAACCAGCTAGGCTATAGTTGCTAGCGCCCGAATAAGCCTGCATCTTGGCATCATCTTCAAGCCTGAGAACGATCCGCTGAGCGTTCTGTAGGGCAGCTATCAGTTCAATCTGCAGCTGCGCAACGTATTGGTGGGCAACAATAAGCCACACTTTAACCTTTCTGGCTTCTGAACGAAACGTGGCAAGGGTTTCTTGTGAAGTAGACATAAATATCTGAGACGTCTCAAGCCCGAATACACGGTCTTTCCGCTTCTAGGATCATCTACCCATGTCCTCTCAGTACATCGCACAGGAGCGTATCATCGTTCATTTCTTCTTCTTAGCGTTCGGACGTACGGTAGCGGGGTACCCCGTACAGGGTTGAGACCGACACTCCTCAGACTTCGAGAGAGATTTTCGGGGCTGACGGAACAGAGTGTACATCTTAGAATAACCTCATGTTAGGACGCTACGCCGAACTCAAGGCTCAGCTACCGGCCCGTACGATCCTCTTCTACCAGGTCGGCACGTTCTTCGAGACGTTCGAGGAAGACGCAAAAACGATCTCGCGGGAGCTTTCCATTCGGCTGACGGCTCGCGAGGCCGCCGGGGAGGGGCGCGTCCCGCTTGCCGGGGTACCAGGCCACGCCCTTCAGGAACACTTGGCAATGCTCCTTCGCAAGGGATACTCGGTCGCGGTCGCTGAGCAGCGGCAACACCCGACCAAGCCTAAGCAGTTTACCCGGGAGATCTCTCGTATCCTTACCCCTGGAACCGTCATCGAGGACAACGTCCTCTCCGCTGGAGAATCGAACTATCTCGCTTCTTGTGTCGTCAGGGACGGCCGGGCGGGCATCGCGGTCGTCGAGGTCTCGACCGGTGAGTTCACCGGAACCGAGGTTCCCGAGGAGGACCTCGCTGCTGAGCTCGAACGCTGGTCCCCGCGCGAGATGATAGTTCCCGAGCGTACGGCCGCCGAGGATTTGCCCAAGGTCCGGGCCACTTTCAGCCCCGCTCCGCGCTGGACCTTCGAGCCCTCCGCGGGTGGACAAGCTCTAAAGAGGCACTTCGGGGTCTCGAGTCTCAAAGGGCTCGGACTGGACGAGCGGGAGGCGCTCGTGGGCGCTGCGGGGGCGCTCTTGCAGTACCTCTCTTCTTTGCGCGGTGGGAGCCCACCGGAGCAGGTCGTAACTTTCAGGTCTTACTCGCCAAGCTCCGGCATGGTCCTCGACGCTGCTACGAGGCGCAATTTAGGCTTGGACGAGCTGATAGCGACCATCGACCGTACCCGGACGCCGATGGGCCAGCGCACCTTGCGGCGCTGGATCGAACGTCCCTTGTTAGAGGTGGACCGCATAAACCAGCGCCTGGAGGCTGTGGACGATCTCGTCGCTGACTATATGCTCCGCGAGGAAGCTCGCGAGCTCCTCTCCCGTATCCCAGACATAGAGCGCATCGCTACCCGCATAGTCCGCCTCTCCGCCTCGCCGAACGACCTGCTGGCGCTGAAGAGCGCTTTACAGGCCATAGGTCCCCTGAAGGATACGCTCGCATCCACCATCTCCACGGGGTCCCTGCTTGCCCGCGTGCTCGCAGCGATGGATGAGCCGCCGGGAGTCGGGGAGCTCATAGCCGCCGCTATCTCCGAGGAGTCGGGTGAGATCATCCGCGCCGGCTACTCGACTGAGCTAGACGAGGCGCGTGAGTTTCGCGACGGTGCTCATGACTGGCTGACCCGCTTCGAGGCAGATGAGCGCCTCAAGACCGGCCTCAAGACCTTAAAGGTCGGCTACCGGGACGGTGAGGGATATTTTATCGAAGTGGCGGGGAAGGAGGGGCACGCTATCCCATCGCGCTACGAGCACCGCAAGGCATTGAAAAACGCCGCCCGCTATGTGACGGTAGAGCTCAAGGAGCATGAGTCGCGCATGCTCCAGGCGCGCGATGAGGTCGAACGGCTGGAGCGCCAGATCCTCGGGGAGATCCGCGTCGCTGTGAAAGAGGCCGCCCCGCAGCTACAACGCATCGCCCGGGCGGTGGCAGTCGTGGACGTGATCTCCTCCTTCGCTGCGGCAGCAGGCGAACTCCGCTATTGTAGGCCCGAGATAACGGGGGAGCGATGCCTGAACATTGCTGGCGGACGGCATCCCGTGGTCGAGACTGGCCTGGAGACACCGTTCGTACCCAACGACTCTCGGATAGACGGCTCTTCACGGTTACAGATTATCACCGGGCCCAACATGGCTGGCAAGTCTGTCTACCTCCGTCAGATCGCTATCATCGCCCTCCTCGCCCAGACAGGCTCCTACGTCCCGGCCAAGGAAGCCAGCTTGGGCGTTGTGGACCGCATCTTTACCAGGGTCGGGGCAGAGGACAGGCTGGCGAGCGGCGAGTCCACGTTTATGGTCGAGATGACCGAGGCGGCGAGCATCCTCAACAGTGCCACAGGGCGGTCGCTGGTGATCTTGGACGAGGTCGGGCGGGGCACCTCGACCTATGATGGTATGAGCTTAGCGTGGGCGATCGCTGAGTATTTGCATGACGACGTACAGTCTCTGACGCTGTTCGCGACCCACTATCATGAGCTTACACGACTTTCGGACATCCTGCCTGGCTGCGAGAACTATAAGGCCACCGTCGAAGAGGTAGGTGGGGAGATCGTGTTTCTCCACCGCATCGAAGCCGGTGCAGAGTCCTCCTCCTACGGGGTGCATGTAGCGCGTCTGGCTGGCCTCCCGAGAAGGGTCACCGATCGCGCCGCCGAGATCCTGAATCGCCTTGAGGCCGAGGGAGTCCAGAACTTCGTGGGCTGACTCATCAGGGGGTTGTTCCCGCGGTTGGTCTGCGAGGCAGAGGCTTCCTACAGCAAGGTGTGTATCTTGCCGTCGGAGGTCGGTATGACACGAAAAATAGTCCCTTTATGGTCCTTTCGGGGGAAGTACTGCCCCTCCAACCCCTTCTATACTAGCCTTTGTTAGCTGACAAAAGGGGAAAAGAAAGTGAGCGGAGTTCTACCTTGGCTTAGCGTTGTAGCTCTTATTGTTGG
>JAFAPF010000106.1 GCA_019247245.1 Rubrobacter sp.
CTCTATAGGACACTGGCGCTACGGCCAACGCCCCGAAATCCACAACACAAAACCCACTAGGAGCAGCGCCCATGACCGAGGCCACCACGGCTACCCTTTGCTAAAGAGGCCACCATCTCAACGAATGTCATGCGCATACACTCCTCATCCACAAGCCAGGACAGTAAGCCTATACCTAGCTGGGCGTGCCCGTGGTTTTGCACCAGATGTATCAGAGTGGGATACTGGACATGAGCTGGGAGGAAGGGAGTAGAGATGGGTGCACAGCAACTCGAAGACTATCTATGGCATGTGCTGGACGAGAACATCGCCCTGGCCCGCGTTGGTGAGGATGTGGACGTTGGCCTTAAGGCTGCCCAAACCATTGATCAGGCTGGTGTGTGCTCTCCATACCACGGGCTCGTAGTGCGTATGCATGATGGCTCGGAGTACCAGCTACTCATCGTGCCGAGCGGGCTGCTCCACTAGAAATGGGAACCTACTACTCGGCAAGCAGCCGGGCATACAGGTGGGCAAACGAAGAGAGGTGGGCCGAGCTTACCAGATGTCGTGGGGTGTTGAGAGGACAAGACCCGGCCCAAAAAGCGGGGTCCGACCGTAACGCTGTAGGAGATAGCGCCGTCGGACTCCCTCGCTGGAGGCGCATAGTACCGAAGAACCTTTCGTTCTAGAAAGCTCTAATTGTCTTGAGCACAATATATAGGGTAGACGGAGGAGCAATATGCAAAATGCTGGAGCACACCGACTGCGCGGCGTTTATCGCTCCGGCTCCGGGATAGACGCGCCGTATTCTAAGGCCCCGCCGATCCAACATATCATGGGATCCTTAATCCTCGGCTCAATCTCCTCGGGTGTGCCCGCCCAGGTCATACACCCGGGCAACTCAACAATCCGGGCAAAGTACCCGTCCTCGCTACTCGTTATCTCCACCGTATACCGGAGACGCAGGTAATACTCGAGGGTGTTCTACCATACACATCCTCTTCACGCAGAAGGCTGGAGCCGGCTGGAGCCACTTTAGACGCTTATCCGCCAAAACCGGGAGGCAAAGAGTATCCAGTCATCTGACACCAGGCCACAGGACGATACCAGCCTATGGCATCGGACCACACCATATTTCGTAGGTACCTGATTAAACAGCGCTAGGCACCAATCGCATCCTGGAACCTGTATGAGCGTACTAGGATCTGTTGGTGCGTAGTTTCCCTCTTGTGCATCTGCAGGTAGGGAGACTAGAAGCGCTGCCATTAACACCACAGCCACGGTGATTGTCCGCAATCTGAGCTAGCCCTTCTTCCGTTAAGTCTGCTCCCGAGCATTGTAGGGAAGAAAAAGGGAGACTGGATGCTAGAGCAGGCCGGTAGCGTAACCGATGACTTGGATAAGCAGCCATAGTAGTAGCACTAAGACTAACAACATCATTATTGGAATTAGCATTCTCATGACCAATATCCTGCCCTTATGCAGTCAGCGCATAACAGCTCACCCACGAACCACGAAAGCAGCCGATCGTCCTCTTCGACTTCGCTGAAGGAACCGATTCATTAGGCGATGCCCACAGCATGAACACTCCCCAGACTTTGCGTGAGCGATGTTTGCAGGCATAGCTTTGAGTATCTGGCTGTGGCCCTAAGGCAGTATCGAGGGGAAGCGTAGAGAAAGGCCCACTGCCTATTCATCGTGGTTGTAAGAATACCCACCACTACATGTCGTAGGAACCTCCTGTCGCGGCGTCTAGGTCGCTAACGCCGCAAAAACTTCCCAACTATATAAAGCGCCGCTACCACCACTATCAACGTTACCAGCACCTCTAGGAAGGGTCTCAGCAGAACCTCACCCAGCAAGTCTACTCCTTTCTCCTATCTCATACGCAGTATCCCGCCCGGATGCATCTCCCGCAAAGCCAATAGGTTCGGCCCGCTGCCCTAAGAGATGGCGATAGAAGAGAAGGTGTGTCGCAAAGTATTATGGGTGTAATAATATGTATGTGTACATAGTACTACACTAGAGAGCGGGGACACTCGACAAGAAACCCTATACCCACCCACAGCCGGGTGTACCTATGGGCAAAACAAAGAGGGCCGGGCTGCGTGTATAGACTGTGGAATGTGCAGGATGCCCGACCCATAGAGGCCCGTGATTATTAGAGAGGATAAGCGTTGGACTTTGCCACGGGCCCTTTCCTTCTTCTCCATTTTAGGAAAGCAACAGCAGCCCTGAGTTAAAGGGTCGTAAAACGTTGGTTAAAACTACGTGACAAGAAGCCGGCATGCTTCTTGCTAAGCAGTTGAATCGGCGAGTGCAACATTGCACCAAAGATTGAAAGGTCCCGGTGCCGGGACCTTCTCGGCTGCATACCCTTAGTCAGCGGATCGTTCTCTGTAAAGTAGCGACGTCGCCAACTTCTTGATGCACACCCATAGCCCAGTCGGACGATATCCGGCATTAAATCAGAGGGTGGTGGGCGGCCCGGAGGCCAGAGAATAAGGGCCGCCTAACCACAAAAACGACAGGTAAAGCGGTCGGACTCCCACCCTCTAAGTACGCATGTTACCGAAGGGTTTACCTCCTAGATAGGCCCAACTCCCTTGAGCACAACATATAGAGCCGCTGCACGGAGCCTCAGTCTACTTGCTGGGCTGGAGCTTTCGAGGAGGCGACCTATACCCATCCGGGTGTACCTACGGGCAAGAAAAGGCCGGGCAAGAACAGTTGGAAGAGGACCCGGCCTTCGGCTGACGCGGTATCTTCCTACCCAGACTCGCAACCCAAGTTTCCGCCGTGTTATAGGTTCTCGGAAATCCGATCCTATCCCGAGGTGGATACTACGCGAAAGACCGGGTGGCGGGGAGCTTCCTCCGCAAACACGCTGAGGGGTGAATCAGGTGTGGCTTCGAAATATGGACGCACGATGCTTACTTGCCTCAGATAATCTCTCAGAACTGGCGCACTATCTGTCGGATTGAGTTCGGCAACCTTGACAGTTTCGGAGCGCCGGCCCCGGCTCAGGGTCACCTCTCCTGCAACGCGCACGTTACGCACCCAATCAACCTCACCATAGGGGGCTACTAAGAACCTCTGCTGGTTCCTCTCCACAAGTGTGAGGGGAGTAGAGTGAACCTTCCCACTCTTCCGACCCCGCACGCTCATGAGGTACATATGCCTGTCAGGAGGAATTCCTAGGGTGAGCAAGAGGTACACCACGAGGTTCCCCAACCGTCTGGGGAAGGACATCCTAAAGGTTTTTGTCGCCATCTGCTCCTCGAAGGTAATAGTAGTGTACTACAGAAGATGGGTCTAGCACGTACGCCAGAGCGTACAAAACGTTCTAGCGCTCACCTTTACCAAACACGCTCTAAATAACTCATAACACGTGAGACCCCTGGGGCGGTAGAAGGAGATGGGAGGCTGTTGAACAACTCTCCAGCACCCGCTTCTAACCCTCTTTTTAGCCCCGCCTGCTAGCTTCTTTGGCGCCTCTCACCCGAGCCGCCCTAAATTCCTCCTTCTAAGCTCAGCCTGGGCTGCCTTCAATATTGTCCTCGCGTACCCGCGAACATAATGCTCATACTCAGTGCTCGCAAGTGTTTCGTTATTTAGCACGCCTTCGAGGTACGACTCTACGCTGCTTATTAGTGAGAGGATTTCCTTGTCGGGTACGCTTCGCAGCTGTTAGCCAAACTCTATCCACCCGCCTAAAGCGTGATGTTCCAGCTTCTCCACCATCCATTTGGTCCCCTTTAGGAACGTTGGTCCGGGTTCTGATTCTTTGCGTGAGCTATCTACAGCATTCATTTCTCTTTCCAGCGGTCTCTTCCTG
>JAFAPF010000528.1 GCA_019247245.1 Rubrobacter sp.
CCAACAATAAGAGCTACAACGCTAAGCCAAGGTAGAACTCCGCTCACTTTCTTTTCCCCTTTTGTCAGCTAACAAAGGCTAGTATAGAAGGGGTTGGAGGGGCAGTACTTCCCCCGAAAGGACCATAAAGGGACTATTTTTCGTGTCTAAGGCGTGTGCCTAGCGTTGCACAAAAATCGGGTTAAGGAGGCTAAAGGGGCATTTCTTGTGCAAGCGGATTTCCGCACAATAATAGGTTCGGCACCTAGTTCGTGAGTAGCTCGCACCAGTACGCAGATGTTGTGAGCTGGTACCGCCGCCGATCAGTAAGGACAGCGACCTTCGCCGAAGCCAAACCACTTGTGATCCTTCTTTCAGAGAACCCCTGTCTACATTATCGGATAAAGCCTTACCATATACTTTCTGATCAGAGTCTTTAAGGCGATGGAAGGGTTTGAGCAGGCCGGACGAGCAGCGAGCATCGGTACCGAGCAACCTATCGTAATAGGCGAAGAAATTCACCGATCATAACTCTTCAAGGAAACTGGGTGAAGAAGACACCAAAGATATTCCTGGGTCTGCTTATCGTCGTCATCTGCGGGGTCTCGAGGTTGGCGACTAGCATATCGCTTAACCTCCCAAGTGTTGTCGGTCTTCGAGTCGATCGGCTCCGACCTTCTACTCGAGATGCCGCCTACGTACCGCTCGGTCAGATCCCAAGCAGGTTGTCTCCGGCTTGGTAGCCGTCGAGGATAAACGCTTCTACGAGCACCACGGTATCGACTGGGTTCGGGTAGTAGGCGCGCTTTGGGCGAACGCAGAGGCCCATCGTGTATCGCAAGGCGGCAGCACCATAACTGAGCAACTGGTGGAGAACACGCTCCTCCGTGGCGCAGAGAAAGGCTTAACCAAGAAGGTCCGAGCGATGCTGCTCTCGCGGAGGGTGGAGCACGCTTACTCCAAGGACCAGATCTTGGAGCTGTACTTCAACGCCGTCTACTACGGCCCGGGCTCCTACGGTATAGACGCGGCTTCCAGGAACTATTTTGGGCAGCCTCCTTGGGGGCTAGACCCTGTGCAACAGCTCTTCTTGGCCGGCGTTGTTCAAGGCTCGGCCTTGTATAACCCCTCTTGGCACTGCTCAGCCGCGCGAAGGCGCCTCGATACGGTCATCACTGCGCGGTTGGATGCTAAGACCCTCTCGACGGAGGAAGCCTTACGTCTTAAGGGGTCACCCCTCTTACACATCAACGGCCGCTGCCAAGCACAAGTATGAAAAATGAACAGCAGCACGCTTACGTCGTGGCTGGCTTCCTACCTCGCCTCCTGCTCCTGATCATACTGAGGCATCACCCTATCCGCGGCGCCACCTCCTCCGCAACCCATGCCAGCGTCTCTGGTAGCGTCGGCGAGATGGCGAGGACGCAGAGGTCAACGCCCGCTTCCTTCAACTGCCAGAGTTCCCTAGGAACACGCTCTGCCGAGCCTTCTGTTTTGGAGGTTGGTGCCCCAACGAAAAAGGTGGTCAATATCTCTAACTTTCGTAGGTCGCGCCCCACTCCTTCCGCCAAGCGGTTGATCCGCCCTTGAACCTCGCGGATCCGCTCGGGAGAGTCCATAAAGCCGCCCCACTTCTCTCCGAAACGCAATGCCCGCCGTAGGGCGGCGTCGCTGTAGCCGCCGACCAGGATCGGCAGCCCACCCTTAGTTCGGGGAGACGTCCCAGGGGTCACATTCGCGAAGGAGTAGTAGCGACCCTCGTTAGGTGGCCGGCCCACCGGCCCATAGGCGCCTCATCGCTTTCAAGGCTTCGTCGGTGCGGCGCCCCCGTTCGCTCGCGCTTATCCCCAAGGCCGAGTACTCCTCCTCGTTCCAGCCCACCCCTACACCCAAGACGAAGCGCCCTCCTGCGAGTGCGTCGAGCGAAGCAGCCTCATTAGCTAGGATCAGCGGGTGGCGATAGGGAGCGTTGAGCGCGTTTGTGCCCAGTCCGATGCGTTGGGTCGCCCCTGCAGCGAAAGAGAGGACAGTAAGCGGATCGAGGATCGGGCCGAACACCCTGAGCACGTGGTCCAGCACCCAAACCGAGTGAAAACCCTGAGCCTCCGCCTCCCGCGCCACCATTGTCAACCGTTCGGGGTCCGAGTTCGAGCCCATGGAGGGTAGAGATACTCCGAGCCTCAAGGCAAACTCCTTTAGTTGAGTTAATGTTGGTACTCTACTCTACCGTGGGGAGCGTAACCCCGGGGGGTACGTCGCCCCTAACCTCACCGAGCGTCGTACCTCAGGGAACAGCGGCAAAATGGGGCCTTCTGCTATGACACGTTCTTCAAATAAGACGATGCTGATAATAATTAGTTTGTGTTACAGGGAAAACCACTATAGGCCGCTAGCAGCGTAGAAATACGAAGAACAGCTATGTCTGAGCAGTGGGAAGCGACCTATGACGGTGGGGACCGCAGCTGCCCTCAGTAACTCTTAGAGCACCGAATCTATGTCGCTAACTCTCCGGAACAGGCTTTGGCCGACCATCATCATCCAGGGCTACAAACGTGAAGTACCCCACGCTGCACAGCTCCCGCGAACCACTCATCAGGTCTTCTCGGCTTGCCTCTACCCGTACCGTCAAGCTCGTACACCCTACCTGCTCTACGGAGGCCACCAGCTCTACGAGATCTCCCTCATTTATAGGCGTCTTGAATTCGATATGGTCCATAGAAACCGTAGCTACCGTGCTGTGGGCCCGTCGCATAGCGGCAAACCCCCCCACCTTATCCATCCAAGCTATCAAGGCTCCGCCAAAGAGGTTTCCCAAGTGGTTGGTGTTATTAGGGAATACAAGCTCGAGTGTTCGTGCTTCCAACCATTCCTCCCATCGTGGGTGTGTTGCGGTCATTCTAGCGATAGCGCCGCCCCGCCGCGCATCCCTGAGTAGGGGCGGTGGGACTCGAACCCACATTGTACGGATCTTAAGTTCGGGTGGATATGTTCGTAGCCGTTCCTAGTTATTCGACAATCCGTTAAAGGGCAAAGAGGGGCCAGATGCTTAACACCTGGCCCCCCTTTAGCAGCACCAATCTAGACCGTAGCTGTCCTCTTCTTCTTAGCGAAAACCAGAAAGGGCAACCACAGCCTGAGCTATGCGCACAACCTTGTTCTCAGCTAAGTCGCGAACCGTCTGACATTGATAGGCTTGCTGAAGCTTTTAGGCATCGCCTTGGCTCAACCCTTGAATGGCATCCACCAGTGCTTCCGCCAGCTCGTTGAACTCCTTCTGCTCATAGTCTTTGTCGAAGAACTGGGTTATGTCAGCTATATAGTGGTGGTTCTCTCCTTTCACGGGTTACTCCTCCCACTCACTATAAGAAGCGCTTCTTAATGAGAGCGAGTTTTACCCCGCCGCGCTAGTGCTCTTCGCCTCCCCGTAAGCGGTGTGCCTCAGGCCTCTGGCCCTCTTCTCTGCTACCAAAACTACTACTACGCTGCCCTCCAGCAGCCGAAGAAGAGTCGCTCCCCGTTACCTGCTGGCGGCGGTTGTAAGCCTTCTCTAGGATGTCGCGGGCCACCTCTCGGCCCCCAATCCCAAACGCTATAGCAGCTGCCAAAGCTACCCCCCCAAGAAGAATCAGGAAAGTGGGTGCCGTAAGCGTAACCGCAATCCCAAGCTGCGTTAGCGCCACGAAGACCGCATAGACGATCACACCGTACTGTACAACGGAAGCCAGTGTCCCTGAGCCTGTTGCTCCCCTGACTATACCAGCGAGGAAGTTGGCCAAAAGCGCCGCCAAAAACAGAATCAGTATCGCAACGAATATGCTTGGGATAAAGGCGATAAGCTGGTTTAAAAACCCTGAGATCTGGCGGATGCCCAAAGTATCAGCAGCCATCGTTATGGCTATGATGAACACAAACCAGAAAACCACCATCCCCAAGATGCTTGAAGGGGTATGGTTTGTTTGAGCCCTATCGAAGAACTGCTTGACACCCCCGCGCTCCATCCAGTCCTCAAAGCCTACACCTCTTAAGATGCGGCTGATAAGAGCTTGCAGAAACGATGCGGAGCTGGCCGCCAGCACCGCCATCGACTTAGCCAACAAAACCGGTTCAGAGTTGCACGTCGTCCATATTGTGGACTTAGTGAGTTAGCTATGATATAGCCGACGATCAGTATTATGATCGCCCCTATAATCTGAGGTATATAGCTTAAGAATACGCTTATAGCATCCTGTAGGGGCTGGAACATCCCTCCCTGTGCTGACTGATTCTGCATCAACAAGAGCATCTATTATCTCCCTTCACTTAGAACAGCCTATCACGATCGAGCCTCGCCTGAGGCCCTCTACTCGGTGAGACTATGTAGACTCACAGACGGTTACGTTTTCTCTTCGGTAGTAAAGGGGATATGACGCATCAGCTGCAGGAAGGTACGAACACATAGTCCATGGTCATCGTAAGCCTATGCTAGGGCGCGTTAAGCTGAACGGCCTCCAGGTACCTCTCTCTCACCCAGATCTCCGCTAATCTGCACGCTTTCATCGCCCGTTGGGTGCTCCAAGGCGACGTAGTAGCTGTTCAATGTTGTATTCTCCGGGGACACGGTTAGCTAGGATGGTAAGACTCTCTCCACACTCGCATTGGAAGCTACTGCGTCCCTCCGAGCGCCAGTCCTCTTCACGTCCTATAAGGACCAATATCTCACCACACCACCGACACTTGAGCACGATGCGTTCCGGCTCGAACTCCGAAAAATGCTGCATGTAGGGCTCCCCCCTTATGCGTTGGTTGGAGGCTAGCTTTCCACACACGCATGCTGAACACAATGTGAACTGGGTTTAAGTTAATGTAACTTATAGTTGACCGTAGATTGACGTGCAGGCTAACCTAAAGATGTGGTTGAGATTGAGATTAGCTTTTCACCGAACAACCTACGTCAGTCACTAGGAGCGTTGTCTAAGGAGTGGGCTTATTTACACGGAATTCGCGAGCGCGCCCGGTAGGATTCGAACCTGCGACCCGCAGATTAGAAGTCCTAACCGGTACATTTCTGGTTGTTTCTAGAAGTATCACAAACGGCTTATTCAGGTCAAATTCTCTCGCCATGCGTTGCCTGACGTTTCCGATGGCTTCCATAGGCTGGTGTAAAGGCTGGTGTAAAATCAGTGTAGAAACCTACCCCTGCAGGGCACCCTAAGCATCATAGTACTTAATCACCGTAGCTAGCTACTGTCGTAGGAGCAGTGGGACCCGGACTGTAACTGGGGACACCATGATTTTCATAAGAAACACGTTCCAACTCGCCGTATTCTGTCCGCCAATTCGGCCTATTTACGAGGTTTCGCAACGGTTGTTTGTCCTCTCTGTACGGATTCGTACTAGCCTGGTTGCAACACGGTTGCCGTACGTTCGGGTCGAACATACCTGTCACATGAGTGCTTCATTCATGAGCCTTCCATCCCTCAGCGACCGTCACAAAATGCTCATATAATATAAGTAGGGGGAGAAGCATCCGTCCGCCACGTCAAGGGTGACTACCGAGATCGGCGACGTAGAGCATGATACCTCCCCCGAGGTGATTAAAGCTAAGATGACGGGACATTGCTAGGCATAGGATGGATACATCCTTCGCCTACAATATACTCCTCATACCCCTCTCCCAGCTAGAGGTTGAACGGAGGCTAAGCTAGTCCTAGTATAAGGTCTGGTTATTACTCCGCTCGATTAAGCGGCGCTGCCCCTTTCGAACCGTTCTTTAGAGAATCACCCGGGATGCAGGCGCCTGGCGGACGCCGCGCGATTTCCTTAGATCTCTCGTTATGTTTATCCGTTTGAGCCACCGATCCGTCCCGTCGAACCTCGCCTTGAAGGAACTTCTCCCGTGAACGGCCTTGTAGTTGTCGATAAACAGGCACTGCCCGGGCAGCAAGGTGACGCTCCTCAGGTTTGCGTCTATCGCTCGGATCAGGTTGTCTATAGCTGAGCGTGCCTTTTCCGTCTCCGGTCGATCCATAGAGTACGGATCGAAGCGCACGTACGGAGATCTGGGGTCCCCGAACAGTACAGGCGCCGTCTCTCCCTCGCTGTCCGTCGGGTGTGACGGGTCCGGGTGGAAGACAAAGTGTGGCTCGAACAGGACATCGACTTGGTCCGGGTCCAGCTGTATCTCATCGATCGAGGCGAAGGTGGTAGGCACGGCGTCCAGGTTCCGCAGGCACATCAGGCCTATATAGTCGCCTCGATAGGGGTAGCGCGCGTCTTCCGTATGCCAAACAAGCTCTCTTTCGCTGCCGGTACCGAGCATCTCGTCTTGGTGGCCCTCGATGGGCACGATATCTTGACAGATGAGCCCGCCCCGCTGATGAGACCAAGCGATGACGTCGCCCAAGAGTGCCCCGCACAAGTTGAGAAAGACCTCCTCTTCCATGGAAGAGGAGCTAACAGGCCCTTTTCTCCAATGGGTCGGCGTCTTACCTATCTTGGAGTCGTCCACGGGATAGCCCGAGATCACGCAAACTCCCGACGGCTCCGTTAATCTAAATGCGTTGAGGAACAAGCGTAGCCGCCTGGGAAGCTCTTGGGCATACGTACTCGCGCTGTCCAGAAAATCGTCCTCTTCCACCGAACCGTATCGAGAAGCCACCTCTTTTACGAGCGGCAGGACTGCTTCAACTTCCTCGTCGGTCAATTCGAGCCTGTGCACGGTGCACTCCTTTACCTTCCAACGGGACGGCCCGGATTCCGCTCTCCGCTGTCTTTTAGACAGCTCTGCTAGCTTTCCAAAAGCATGGGCCCTCGCCAAGCGGGCGCGTATATTTGATGAGAAAGCCGGTGACACTGAGGAAATCGCCGCTCTTGATCTAGACGCTACGTTGGCTCGATTTCACGCTGCCGTTCCGGCTCCGATAGCAGAAACCGCATCTTTTGCTGACCCCTCTTCCTATCGAGTTGCTAGTATCCTATCATACTTTCGTAAAAAGTCCTTATTAGCATAGGTACCATGGACAATACGTGCGCTCACCATAGCGAAAGGCCCGGCAGCAGAGGTAGAGCAATACAACCGTGCCCAACGTGAGAACTAGCGGGGCTTGATGTCTATTAGGACCGCCGCTTCGCCACTAACCACGCCGCAGGCGTGTATTTGGCAAAACCGATGAATCCTAACCACATAAGCTTTTCCCGCTTGTAAACCCGAAGACACTACCGCGCCGGAGGTCTAGGCACAAAAGGAAGGGTCAGCGCCCACGAAGCGTTCGCTAGGAAGCTAACGTAGCAGCCTATGATTAATACTTCTCAATAATGCTCTTCCTCTTCCGGCCTCAGGAACGTAGTGGCAAGTCGCTCCACGTCCGTCATCAACCACACCTCCTCGCCTCCAACTTTGTAGACGCTCATGAGGCTAAGGCCATTCTCGAGCGCCTTATCCCACGCTTTCTTGTCTTCTTCGGTTTGGTCGCCCCAGTCACCACTACAGTGCCTCTCGAGCAAATGTTGCGGATCGATGCCGTGCCTGTGCATCAATTTCTCGGCCAGCGGTGTGATGATCAGGTGTCCGCTATCGAACCTAAGCGAGTCGAGCTTTGATGCGAACTCTCGCGTAGGCACGTGGACGTTATGCGATACTCTGTCGGGATCCACGTCTGCATTTATCACCGTCAAGTCCCACTCCTTCCATCTGACATGAGGTCTTCCTCCTCATCCTTTGCTTTTGCTGTCGTATTGAACATACAAGGCAGGGTGTCCCGTTATCATGAGACTAGCGTCCTGTCTTGTTCAGGAAGTTTTGTCCTGTATTGTTCGCGAAGTTAAACCGGCCTCACCAGTCTGCAGCATGTAGCGCCACGCCCCGCTCTCCTTACTCAACACGCACACGGCGACCTCGTTTGCAATGTGGGTCTCGCCACCTTCTTCGTACGTCCGCTTCGCGCTCGCTGGGCCTTCGTTCCCCCAGGGATCCGATATCTATAATCACCCAATACACAGATTTTCGCCTCCTCCTCTTTGCTCTGGGATGTATCGGACCATCGCCCTAGTCATTAGCAGCTCGTTAGCCGCCGCGGGCGGCAAGGCCTTGGCGACATAGTCGCCTTGGACGAATTCGCACCCTATCTCCCTTAGACGGCGAAGCTGACCAGCAGTCTCGACGCCCTCAGCGATGACCCTCAAGCCCACGGCGTGCGCGAAGTCGATCAAACCCGGTATGATCGCCGAATTGTTAGGGTCTTCTAGGTACTCGCGGATGAACGAGCCATCGATCTTCAGGTGCTCCATCTTGAATTGGCTGGCAAGGTAAGATAAAGAGCTGTTGCCCATCCCGAAGTCGTCGATGACGAGCCACACGCCTAAAGATTTGAGTGCTCCGAGCACGGCGACGGTGGAGTCCACCTCGTGCATCGCGACGCTCTCGGTGATCTCCAGTGCCAGGTTACCCGGATCGAGCCCAGTGTCTCGCAAGATGCGAGCTATATCCCCAACCAGCCCAGGATGCTGGAACTGGCGCAACGAGAGGTTTACACCCACTATCGGGGCAGGATAGGTCGGACACCGCTCTTGCCACTCGCGCCCCTGGCGACAGGCTTCCTCAAGCACCCACCGTCCAATGGGAACGATGAGCCCGGTCTCCTCAGCGAGGGGAATGAACTTGGCAGGGCTCATCATCCCGCGCTTGGGATGCTCCCAGCGCAGGAGAGCTTCCATCCCGGCAATGTAGTTACTCACCAAGGAGAATACAGGCTGGTAGTAGACCCTAAACTCATCGCGCTCGATAGCCTTCCTGAGGTCATTCTCCAGCTCCAGGCGCTCTAGAGCCTGCGTGTCCTTGCTCCGGTCGAAGACCTCGTAGCGGGCCTTGCCCTTATTCTTTGCCCGGTACATGGCTACGTCCGCGGCCCGTAAGAGGTCTGCCGCTCCTCCGCCCGCGACGTCGCTCAAGACGATGCCGATGCTGACCGTGACGAAGATGAAGTGGTCCTCTATGGCGAAAGGCACCCGCAGCTCTCGGATGATCTTCTTGGCGACCTCCTCCGCATCGCCCACCTTCGAGATACCCTTCAGCAAAATGGTGTACTCGTCACCCCCCAGGCGCGCGACGATGTCGCTGGGTCTCAAGCACCCCTTAAGGCGCTGGCCCACCGCGACGAGGAGCTGGTCTCCCACCTCGTGCCTCAAGGAATCGTTGACCACTTTGAAGTCATCTAAATCCAAGAACAGCACCGCCACCGGGTCGTCGCGCCGCTGCGTGCGGTTCAGGATGTGCTCAACACGGTCCAGGAATAAGGTCCGGTTCGGCAAGCCAGTCAACGAGTCGTGGAACGCTTGGTGTACTAGCTCATCCTCGAGCGCCTTGCGCTCAGTGATGTCGAGCATGAATCCTTGCCAATAGAGAGATTGGCTCGCCTCCTCCTGGACCACAACCGATTCGTTACGCACCCACACTATCCGCCCATCGCGATGTACCACACGGTACTCTGTGGTGTAGGCCTCGCCCGGCTCGACGACCCGTTCATCCTCAGCCCGCATCCGCTCGCGGTCGTCAGGATGCACCATACGCCATCTGAGATCCGGGTCCTTGCACTCCTCAGGAGAGTAACCCGTCAGAGTCTCTATCTGAGGACTTATGTACATCGCGGAATCGGGGCCCCCGATCTCCTGAATGTAGGTGACGGCCGGCATCCGCTCGACAAGCGTGCGGTACCTGGTTTCGGCTTGTCGCAACCGCTCCTCGGTCCGCTTGCGTTCGTCAATGTCCTCGGCTACGCCTAAAACGAACGCCGGCTCGCCGTCGCTTTCCTCGACGAGGAACGCTGAAAGCTGGACCCACATGACGCTACCGTCCTTGCGAACGTAGCGCTGCTCCAGCTGGAAACACTGGCGCTCACCGCGCACGAGCTCCCCATAGAGCTCCGCATCCTTCTCCGCGTCCTCGGGGAGGGTGAAGTTGGGGCGAACCGTACCGCGGAACTCCTCTTCGTCGTAGCCGAGCATCCTACCGAGCGCCGAGTTACCCTCCCAGGGTCGATCCTCGGCATACTTGATCATCATGCCTATGGGTGCCCTTTCGAAAGCTCTCCTTAGCGGCTGCTTGCTCACGTCGGCCCCATGTCTGATCATCCTCGCCGCCAGGACCGTTCCAGAGGGTTTCGGTGGTCGCTTATGACGTGAAGCACGCATCTCATCCTCTCATCAGAAAAACCGAGGATCAGCAGCACTAGACCGGTGGTGAGGATGGGGTAACCACTAGACCAGAAGGCATCGAACATAGAAGGAATCGGTGTCTCGATATGCAGAACGTTCTTGAAGAAGTCCAAAGCAAAGGCACCGGCGATAAATATTATCTGGCCGAAGGCCAATAGGTAACAGGACAGCGAACGCTCCGGGTGGTTCATGCACATACCAACCACAATCGTCACCACCGTGGATATGTCCAGGAGGTCGTAGAAGAAGCTGAGCTCAGCCTCCAACAGCAGAAAGAGCTCGAACGCAACCAGGCTTCCCAGTAGTAGAAAGACACCCCATGCACATGGCCTCGTGCTGTACCTACAGGTCATCTACCGTGACCCCAGACGCTACCAACTCGAGCTAGCCGACAAGCTGTCACAATTTGGCCGCTTTGACCGCGTGATGGTCTCCTCCTTACCAAAACATTCCCGTACTTGTTTATTCTCGCCTTCTCTCCTAGCGCTCGGCTTCGAGTCGCTGGGGTTACTCTAATAATAACTTTCCTTATAAGGCAAGTCAAATCTTTTACTATAAATATCAGATATATAAAGGCGTATAGTCTAATAGCGAGGAATTAGTTTGTCGAGTCATTTATAGTCTATCTAAGAACGGCATTATGTAGGTAACATATATAATATGCCCAAGCCGGGGGCAAATATTGCTAAACAGCGCGTCGAGTCGCTATTTCATCGCGCCCACCAAGTAATAATATGTCCAAGTTTGGCGTCCTTTACGACACGATAGATACCCTATTATCCTTTATTACGTGAACTCAGGAGGCAAACGATAGTTAAGAAAATCCGGAGCCCAAACTACCCACGAATCAACCTGCGGGAAGCGATCGAGCGGGTCGTTCAAGTGTATGAAAAGGAGGGCAGGCGACCCGCAAGCGACGAAGACATTGCTGCAGATTTAGGCTACAACACCTTG
>JAFAPF010000026.1 GCA_019247245.1 Rubrobacter sp.
CCCGCAACCTACGCGGCGATCCTGGAAGAGATCATAACCCCCACCGTACACCAGCTAGCTCTTATTGGCGCGCCCTATATAGGTGCCATCTACGCCGGTGTTATGGTGACTAATGAGGGGCCCAAGACGCTTGAGTTCAACTGCCGCTTCGGCGACCCTGAGACTCAGGCGTTGTTAGTACGGATGGAGACCGATCTTCTGGAACTCCTCTTGGCGTGTACGGAGGAGGACCTCGGTGGTCGTGAGATCTCCTGGTCTACCAAGAGGGCCGTGTGTGTGGTTCTCGCGTCGGAGGGCTACCCGGAGTCATCTTCTGAAGGGGACGAGATTTTGGGTTTGGACGATGTTGGTAACCTGCCGGGCGTCCACATCTACCATGCGGCGACGAGCCAGGAGGAAGGGCGCTTCTTCACCTCCGGCGGACGTGTCCTCAACGTGGTCGGCACGGGGGACTCGATCATAGAGGCCCGCGCCCGAGCCTACGCCGCCGCCGAGCTCATAGATTTCCCCAGCATACAGTACCGGACAGACATAGCATTGGAGGCGCTGGAAATGGAGGAGCTTTGACTCCGCCGGTAGGGGTGCTCGTCGGCAGCAAATCGGATATGCCCATCCTCAAGAGGTGCACCATCCGGCTTGAGGAGCTCGGGATAGCCTACGAGATCGAAGTGCATAGCGCTCACCGCGACCCTGAGGGTGTTTCCGAATACGTCCGGACCGTGTGTGCACGCGCCCTGAAGGTGGTGATCTACGCTGCCGGTATGACTGCCCACCTCGCCGGCGCTGTCGCTGCTAGCACTACGCTACCGGTCATAGACATCCCCGTGGCCGCTGGTTCTCTTAACGGCCTTAACTCCCTGCTCTCGACGGGTCAGATGCCCTCGGGGGTCCCGGTCGCGACCGTTGCTGTAACCGGGGCGGTCAACGCTGCCGTCGTGGCCCCTCAGATCCTCGCGCCCTGCGATCCTGTCCTGGCTCAAAAGTTGGAATGTTCCGGACGATGATCGAACGTTACACCCTTCCGGAGATGGACGCCATCTGGAACGAGAAGGCGAAGTTTCGCGCCTGGCTCAGGGTCGAACTTGCCATCTGCCGTGCCCGCGCAGCCTTAGGTGAGATCCCCATAAACGAGGTCGAGGAACTGGCCGCAAATGCTGACTTCAAGGTCGAGCGTATTCACGAGATCGAGGAAGAAGTAGGGCACGACGTCATCGCCTTCATCACGGCAGTCTCCGAGATGGTTACCTCTAGGGGCGCAGGCGATGTCGCACGTCACCTTCACTTTGGCCTCACTTCCTCGGACGTCTTGGACACTGCAGGAGCCTTGCAACTGAAGAAAGCTTTGGGACTCATTCGCGAGGAGGCGAAGACAGTCGCGGTTCTGCTCTGCGAGATGGCCCTTAGCCACCGTAACACTGTGATGGTTGGTCGGACACACGGCGTCCACGCTGAGCCCACTACTTTAGGTCATAAGTTCGCCGTATGGGCCTTCGAGATGGAGCGCAACCTGGAGCGTCTATCCCACGCCGAAGAAGTGTCGGGCGTAGGCAAAGTCTCAGGCGCGGTCGGTACCTACGCCAACGTGAACCCGAAGGTGGAAGCTTTAACCTGCGAGGAGCTCGGCCTCAAACTGGAGCCAGCCTCGACTCAGATCGTACAACGTGACCGCCACGCCGAGATCCTCGCTTCTCTGGCCGTGCTTGGCTCGACGCTGGAGAAGATAGCTCTCGAGGTACGAGGAGCCCAACGTACCGAAGTCCGAGAGCTCGCTGAGCCCTTCGGGCGCGGTCAGAAAGGTTCTTCCGCCATGCCGCACAAAAGAAACCCCATACTGGCCGAGCGCCTCTGCGGCATGGCCCGTCTGTTGCGCGGGTACGCGGGCGTAGGTTTCGAAAACAACGCCCTCTGGCAGGAAAGGGACATCTCCCACTCCTCTGCCGAGAGGGTCGTTCTCCCCGGCTCGACCACCATTGCTCATTACATGCTTCGCGCTGCGCGTCGCATCCTCAAGGGCCTCCGAATAGACGAAGGCCGTATGCGCGAGAACTTAGATCTCGGCGGCGGCATCGTATACTCCGGCCGCTTACTCCTTGCCCTTGTCGAAGCTGGCATGGATCGCGACGCGGCGTACGTAATAGTGCAAGGCGCTGCGATTCGGGCCTGGAACGGAGAGGGCGGCTTCCGCGAGTTACTCGAGGCCGACGGCGAGGTGCAAAAACGGCTAGGTGCAGACCTCGACGCGCTGTTCGACCCAGGGTACGCTTTACGAAACTTGGAAGTGGTGTTCGACCGCGTAGAGGATCTAAAGAGGAGGTTGGAAGTTGCCTGAACAGCTCTTGCACGAGGGCAAGGCAAAGAAGGTCTTCGCTACGGACGATGAGTACGTGCTTTTACACCGCTACAAGGATGAGGCCACAGCCTTTGACGGCCGTAAGCGCGGCCAAATAGGCGGCAAAGGTCGTACCAACGCAACCATGAGCGCCGCCATCTTCGCCTACCTCGAGGCCCGAGAAGTCCCGACCCACTTTATAGCTCAGATCGACGACGAGTCGATAAAGACGAAGAGGCTGAAGATGCTCCCCGTCGAGGTCGTGGTCCGCAACCTC
>JAFAPF010000058.1 GCA_019247245.1 Rubrobacter sp.
CAGGTTCTCCTTCGCCAGCAGCCCACGCGCCTTGCACCACAGTGGTAGCGGAACTCCCCCCATGCTTGATGGCTCGCCTCTTCTTCACCAGGCTGAGCTGTCGAATCTCCCTACCGTTCATACCGGTGATAGCTCAATCAGCATGCCGCGTTTGGCCCACCCGGGAAGTGCCTCGCCCTCCCGCCAACCGCTATACTTCGCCGCGAGATTCTGGCGGGCCGGATGGTACTCCCTGTTTCCGAGAACCTTCGCCGTAGCCTCCCGCGAGGCGCTGCCAACCCTAATCGTTACGCTGGGATCCACGCGTAGGTTCTTCACCCAGTCCGCGCGATCGCCCCCGCCCGATACTATGTAGACGCGGCCGTCGTATAAAGCGAACCACAGCTCCACCTCGTGCGGGCACCCGGTGCGCCTACCCGCCGTGGTCAGGTAGCAGTACTCCTCTCCGGCCCACCAGTCTGGGAGCACTCAGCCGTCCTCCTCACTCATCTCCCTTTCTGCTCGCTCACCCGGCTTAGATGTCCCCCAGCTCGCACTTTCACCATGCCAGGGGCTTGCCGTCGCGGAAGAAACCACCCGTCGGCCCATCGTCAGGGAGTAGGGCGGCCCACACCACGCTCGCGGCACCGTCCTCTATAGGGCGCCCACCCGATCCGCCCATATCGGTCGCCACCCAGCCTGGGCACACCGAGTTGACCAGGATACCTTCGCCTTTGAGCTCGGCGGCCACTTTCCTCGTGAGGGCGTTAAGGGCAGCCTTCGAGACCCCATAGGCCGGGGTTCCCGCGCCCATCTCTGTGAGTAAGCCTGTGCCGCTTGAGACGTTGACGATCCGGCCGTGGTCGCTGCGCCGTAGCAGCGACACGAACGCCTCGGTTATCCGCCAGGGGCCGAGAAGGTTGGTCTCCAAAGCCTCGCGAACCACCTCGAAATCGGCTTCCGTTGCACGCTGCCAGGTGTCGTAGTGGATGCCAGCGTTGTTGATCAACACATCGAGCTTGCCGAACTCCTTCTCGACGTAGCGCCGGGTCTCGTCAATGGTCTCCTCGTCGGTTACATCTAGCGCATGGGGACGGACGTCGAGGCCCTCGTCTTTGAGCCTCTTCGCTGCTACCCCGCCCTTCTGGGGGTCGCGGGAGCCTAGAACCACCGCCATTCCCCGCTGCGCGAGCTGTCGTGCGACTTCTAGGCCGATACCCCTGTTCGCGCCGGTTACGAGTGCCACGTTAGGCATTACCGCCTCCCGGAGTAAAAAGAGGGCTGGACTGAAAGCAAAAGGGAGAGTTAGGATCCGGCCCTCGTGTTAGACCCTCGTGTTAGACATTGTCTTCTTACCCACTGTGCTCTTGGGCTACACCCGTCCCCCTGCGTAAAGGTAAGTTCTGGTGTATGGGGGGACGGGACGATCAAAGGTAGCGGCTCGTTGGAACTGTGCTTGATCGAGTGATCTCCAACTAGGCTACCTATAGTCGCTGGTCTTACCCGCTTCGACCGCGAACTACACACAAGAAGCCGAAGGGCCGGGGAAAGGAGTATGTATGGCCAAAGACATGATCCCGACCCTGGTGCCTCTCTTACCCGTAGTGGCATATGAGTACACGTGGGATAATAAAGAAGAAGTGGGCTGGGCTTTCTGGTGTATGTCAGAGGGGGGTGCCAGCCCGAGTATATAAGAGCCGAGCTGGGCTTCTTAGTGTAGGAGGGGGTGCCAGCCCGGTAATGTTATCTAATGAGTGCACCTTTTACCCTCAAGACGAATCCCTAAACATGAAGAAGAGTGTGCGTTTACACATCTTCCATGCTCTGCTCTATAATCGCCAGGCTTTGAGCGTGTTCTATCTACGATTACACAAGCCGGCTTCCAAGAGACTCGGAAGTCGGGCGGTGTTCGTCATCTCCAACATCACAGGCGGAGCTGTCTCTAAGAGCTCATTGACTTCCAAGACTATACTTGTTAGCACCTCTTGAAGCTCGGCAAGCTGATCGCTGAAAGCATTCCCCAAGTCCTTCTCCCTTGCCCAGTCGTACGCACGCGTAGCTTACATCAAAAGCACTGGGGCTTAGGAAAAGACCCTGGTCCTACCTATATTACTTGAGCTTTTGAGAAGACTCCTATTAGACG
The DNA here is from genome assembly GCA_019247245.1 of Rubrobacter sp. Taxonomy (GTDB): domain Bacteria; phylum Actinomycetota; class Rubrobacteria; order Rubrobacterales; family Rubrobacteraceae; genus Rubrobacter_F. The sequence continues at coordinate 2,123 of JAFAPF010000058.1, forward strand.
GTTTGAGCCCCGTAGCGTTACAGGCGTTCCTAGCAAAGGGCGGTACTATTAGAGGCCACTCTTTTTCTATTTGCGGCGATGCTCTTGTACCTCGCGCCAAAGAATCGCTGCCAAGACAGCCAGCCAAATAACTAGCCGCCTTCTTAACCACACCCGCCTCCTGAACCTCATCACCTTCCTCCTAGAGGGCTAGGCGCAAGCTCTCTGGACGTACTACTACACTCGCCCTGTAGGTCCTTTATGGTGCTCTATATAGTAGAGCAGCTAAAGAAGCTATCCACGACCCATGATCCGGCTTGCAGCACCCGGACGATACTGAGGAGAGAACCCAAAGTAAGCGGCCAAGGCACCTACCACCAAATGCAAGATATTGTCCGCATTGTTTATACGTCCTATACCCAGCAGATGCCCATAGTTGTCGAACAAGGGTGGGATGAATCCCACAATGCCTAGGATGATATACACTACACCAAGCACCTTAAGGAATATCCTGGACTCCACCAACCCCAAGAACCACACAGCAATTCCTGCTACACCAACCACCAAGTGGATAAGATTGTGCAACAGATCTACGGCGAATGTACCCAGCAGGTTA
>JAFAPF010000195.1 GCA_019247245.1 Rubrobacter sp.
ACCCTTCCCGTTCGGCCAGTTCGGCCTCGCGCTCCGTAGCGCGTTGACGCAGCCCAGCGTCAGGGGGCTAGACCAAAGGTGCCCGGATGCGGATTGCAGCGGATACGCACACCCGGTAGCTGATCCGACTCCGCATACTCATTGCCATGAAGCCGCCAGTGGACGATGAACGGATCCGGGAACTCGTCGCGTAGGAAGCCGAAGCCAGGTACTTCGATCGTATAACCCCACTGCTCCCACGGGTCGGCCTCGATATCCACTAGCTCTACCTCAAGTAGATCCCCCGGTTCCGCACCTTTTACGTAGACGGGCCCGGTCAGCGGATGCACGACGTTCAGGTTCAACTGCTCGACGTCTGCTTCCGTAGACTAGCTGTTCAGCTGGCCATCGAAAGCCTCGCGTATTTCGAAAACGACGGTGTCACCCTGGTCAACCTCCAAGGCCGGCTCGACAGCTTCATGCCAGCGGTTGTGCCCCGTCCTGGGCTCCTGAGAAAGGGGCTTGGACGGGTCGATGCTGATCACATGCTCTTGCGGCATCCCTTTCCTCCTTGCAGCCTGCGTCCCCTCTTCCCTTGTGCTCTTATTATGCTAACTTAGCATCTCTCCCGCTAGTAGAACCTTGACTCACGCTGTTTTCGTAATTTGAAGCATAAGAGCTAGGGGATGCGTTAGACTTCGTTTGGTGTCATTATTTGCTCTAGAGAAGCTAAAGAAGCTCGAGCTAAGGGAAGGCTCTGTGTCGGTTTCAAATCTCATTCGATGGGGGGGTCTGGCTGCCATGACAGCCGGGGCACTGGTCGTACTCGTCAACCTTATCAACCTGTTCATCATAGGTTTTAGCCCAGAAGCCGCTACCTGGTTTAACCTACTCGTTAGACCTGTAGTCGCACCCGTCGGCGAGGCGTTGTTGTTGCTGGGGCTGGTTGGGCTGTATCTCCGCCAGCCAGAAGCTACAGGCGCCCTTGGTCTGATCGGCTCCTTATGTGCCTTTTTTGGCACGGTACTGGCGCAGTCAGACTACGTCTGGGCCGGCTGGCTTGCTAACTTGGGCTTCGCTTTGTTTGGAGTGTCAATTTTACGAACACGAGCTTACTCGCGCGTGGCCGCCATACTCTTGATCATTAGTGCAGCGATCACCGGGATGATTAGTCCTCTCTTGGGCGGCAGAGCCCTTAGCATGCTAGTGTATATTGGAAGCGCAATCGCCAACCTCATCTTCAACATAGCCATAGCTTGGCTTGGCTTCAACCTGTTCACGAAAAGGGGCGACGTAGCCTACCGAACCTCACGAGAGCGCTAAGCTCTGAACACACGCTCTCGATTGAACGCTTCACACGCTTCACAAAATAGTTTTTTTGAAAACAATTTTTAAAAACATTTTAAAATATGTTCGCAAACCATCCACCGAGGGGTTCTTTTACGTAAGTCATTAGATAGAATCTAGGTTAGTAGCGAAATAACCTACCGGCACTTACCTAAGGAAGGAGGGTGTGCAGTGAGATTCAGCAGGTCGGTTCTTATAGTGGCTACTATGATGGTGCTGTTGATGGCAACTGCCGCCCCCACTATGGCGCAAGAACAATGTGGGTGGATCTGGAGCCAATGGAACCCGGGGTTGCTCGTCTGCTCATAGAGCGCTAACCTCCGTACGCCCCTTAGCGCAAGCTCCTAGATGGTTACATCTAGGGTCTTTGTAGTAAAGGCTGGGCTCCCTGTAGTGGCTAATACTGAATTCAAGGCACGAGTCATCCACGAGAATAGCTCAGAGCGTATATAGAGATAAGTATGAAGACACAAAGCACATGTGAGGCTCGTCAAGACAGGCGAAGCCCTAAGCAAGATGGCGCTCGACGGGTTATCCTTGTTGGTGTTAGGCCGCAGGTTGAACCGCACCATTTCGGGGGCGATTCGGGAGGGTTCGGGTTGGAAGGCGCCACGGACGAGGTTTTGATACAGCGGGTAGCCGAGTCCGATGATAGACGGGCATTCTCCGAGCTGTATGACCGCTACGGCAACCTCGTCTATAACGCGGGAATGCGACACCTCAGGGATCGCACCCTCGCCGAGGACCTCGTACAGGATGTGTTCGTCTCGGTGTGGCGCAACGCAGCAAGCTTTGACCCTTCAAAGGCCGGTTTTTCCACCTGGGTGTATCGCATAGCCCGCAATAGGGCTACCGATTTGGGACGCCGCAGGAGCGCGAGGGCTAGAACGGTCTCTCCTCCGCAGGGCGAAGACGCGCTGCCTGAACCCGACGAAGTAGATGAGATCTTGAGAACCTTTGACGTTATGGGCGCGCTCTCGGAGGTCTCTGAAGCTCACCGCGAGGTGCTAGCGCTTGCCTACTTTGGGGGTCTTTCACAACGAGAGATATCACGTCGGACAGGTATACCTTTAGGGACTGTAAAGAGCCGGACTACAGCAGCTTTGCGCGCGTTACGTGAATTGATGGTTGATGCAGAGAAGTCGAGTGATTTCCGCGAGGACGTCCCTAAGGATCGGGGGGAGCAAGAAGATGGATAAGCGCGGCTTGGGTCCGGACGGACATCTTCCCGAGGATCATTCGTGGGCGTGGGAGCTTCTCGGGCCGTACGTTCTGGGGGGCCTGGACTTGGAGGAAGAGAAGAGAGTAGGGTGGCATATCGCCTGGTGCGCTGCCTGCCAAGAAGAGGAGCGTGGGCTCCGCGAGACCCACGAGCGACTCAGCGCCGCTTCCATCGCCGCGGCCTCTGCACCCTCGTACCTCAAAGCACACGTCTTCTCCGCACTTCCCGCTCGCGACGGAAGCGAGACGCCGTCTGAAGTGCGACGGGCATCTTTCCGGTTCACGTGGCGGGTAGGCCGGATGATGATGGTGGCCGCGATGGTATTTCTCATGGTCGCCCTGCCAGCGATGGCGTTCTCGTCGGGTCTTCTCGATCAGGGGACAACGGTGGCTCTTAAGCCGACAGAGCTGGCATCCGGAGCGGGCGGCGGAGTCGACGTGCAAGGGTCTGGTCGTAATGTCCAGGCCAACCTGGACGTCTGGGGCCTCCCCCCAACTGGGCAAGACGAGTACTATGAGCTGTGGTTTAGCAACGATGGGAAGCGTGTCAGCGCCGGCACCTTCAAGGTCGACCCCAAAGGACAGGCTAAGCTATACGGAAACGTGCCAGAACTGCCCAGCAGCTATAAACACGTTGACGTAACTCTAGAGAAGCCATCCGAGGAGCCAGGCTCCAGCTCCGCAAAAGCGATGCTGAACGGAGATCTGTCGCAATCCTGATCAAGCAATATCATTCCACCACAGGAGTGGAAAAGTGGCAGCCCGCTAGCAGACGCAAGCTCTCTTTGATCGATTTCACCGTTTAGCTTCGGTTTCTTCCGCACGCCGCCTATAGACCATCACGAGGTAGAGCAGGTCGAACGTCAGGATGGCGACGTAGAGGAAGGGCAGCAGGATCGAGCCCTCAGAAACGGAAGCGTACAGGTAGAAGGCTAACGAAGCCAGGGCGGTGCCGAGCATCTTGGAAAAAGCAATCGAGACCGACTGCCCACGCAGCGATCTCCTCGCGTAGAGCATCGCTATAAAGAGCACCGACATGAGCAGGTTCCCCCCGAAGGCCGAGTAAGCTCCATCCCAGTCCTCGAACTCGTATGTCATAAACAAGACGCTACAGAAGCTGGTCGCCAGTGCCAGCCCGGACATCGCGTAGAACGCGCCCTTCGAGAGGTCGGCGAACTCCGGCGGGCCATAACTCAATAGCTGGAACACGATGATCAGGTCCAAAAAGAACCAGATGATGTTGACGGGGCGCTGAACGGGACCATGCGGGTGGATGAAGGAGAATATAAATTCCCAGGAGACGTTCGCACACAACGCGACGAGCGGCATCCCATAGGTTCCGTCCAGAAAGCCTCGCCGGATCATCAGAACGTACGTAAGCGCCCAAAAACCGCCGGCAGCGAGCATAAGCGCGTCGAACATTCTCTTTGGTTTCCTTAGCGGAGGCTAGCCAGTTTGAAGCTCAAAATATCCCTCACCTCGCTTCGTGAGCGTTCGTCCGCAGACTAAAGATCTCGAAGGCATTTTAGAAATCGAACCGGTGCAGGACGCCCCTCACGGCATCCAGGTAGCTTCCTCCGAAGAAGTACACGTGGACAAGGAGAGGGTAAAGGTTGTAGAGGTCACGGCGTCTCTTGAAGAAGCCGGTTCTAATGCCCCGAATCTCCTTATAACGCTCGAAGAAAGGTTTGCCAAAGGAGTTAAAGAGGCTTATGAAGGCCAACTCTATTTCGTGGTCGGCGTAGTAGATGGCTGGGTCCAAGAAGGCTGTGATCCTATCCCCCTTTGCTAATACGTTACCGCTCCACACATCGCCGTGGACGAGCGATGGCCTCTCTGGCTCCTCGACTAACTCGTCGAGCTTTGCGGCCAGTCGTTCTATTCTCCTTAGATCTTCCGATGGCAACCGAGCCGCATCGAAAGCGACTCCCGCCAAGTAAAGGAGGCGCTGGTCCCGGAAGAATTCGACCCAACTCTTTGTAGGGGGATTAGGCTGCTCGAGGCTCCCTATGAGGGTGTCGCGCTCGTGACCGTAGGCATCTGCCGTAAGCCCATGCAGCTCTGCCAGAAGTTCGGCAGCGTGACGCTGAGCCTCGCCAGAGAACCTGTTGTCTCCTTCGACGAATTGCATGAGCAGGAGCGTCTCCGAGCCGTAAAAGACCTCAGGTACGGGGATGCCACTGCGCTCTCGCAAGTAGCGGAGCATGTAGGCCTCACGGTCTAGATGCGACTCGCTCTCACGGTCGACCTTCGCCACCAGCTTCGCGCCGCCTTCGAGTTCAACCTTATAGACTTCACCTATGCAACCGCCACCCATCGATCGCGCACTCAAGAGTCGCTCGCCAAGCGCCGCCTCCACGCCCTCGGCTAGGATCTTCTCAGACACGGCTCGTCAGATGCTTCTTCTTGATTTCCTTTAGGAGTCCCTTCGACGCTGCCTCAACCAGGTCTATGACGTGCTCGAAGCCCTCTGGGCCACCGTAAAATGGATCCGGCACCTCAGCCTCGATGTGGTTTGGCGCGTAGTCGAGGAAGGGACGGACCACAGCGTTCGCGCTGCGGCAGAGAGCAGAGATTGACCGGTAATTCTCCTCGTCCATGGTCAGTACGTAGTCGAACTCCTCGCAGTCCTCCGGTCCGATCCGACGTGCGCGTTGGGAGCTAAGATTCAAGCCTCGCCGCCTCGCGCTCTCTTGGGCCCGCGGGTCCGGGGTTTGTCCTATGTGGTAGGAGTGCGTTCCAGCGGAGTCGACGTAGATGTTCTCCTCAAGTCCCTCGCGCCTCACAAGATCTTCGAAGACGCCTTGGGCAAGTGGAGAGCGGCATATATTGCCCATGCAGACGAATAAGACGCGAATCATTGAGTGTAATTTACCAGTTAGCCCTCACTAGTACCCAAGTACGGTTATATACAGCAAAACGACGAGCTTGTGCTAGAACGGACTTGTGGGATACCATGAACTCGCTGGTGACAGTGGCGGCAGAAAACACGATCAGGTCGGATATGTGCTCACCCCCAGGTACTGCAAGCTTATTCAACAACTATATTGTGTACGTACCATTTAATTATTTTGCTTAACTATCCCGCAGCACATTTGTGACAGCCGCTGGATATCTACTAGTCCCAAAGCTCTGCTTCATGCTCCTGATTACGCACTACCAGTACTGGGCAGTGAGCGTAGCGAACGACCGAATCGGAAACGCTCCCCATTAGGGCTCGTCTCATACCTCCTAATCCTCGGCTCCCTATCACTATGAGCCCAGCACCTATCTCCTCGGCTAGTCTGACAATCTCTCGGTCTGGATGCCCCTGCCTGAAATAAGATTGGCTAACAGTTCCCCCTATATCCTTGATATGTGCTACTTGCTTATTGAGTACCTCTCTAGCTTCGCGTTCGGCTCGCTCCACCGTTTGTATAGCCTTGGCATCTGTATAGGCGAATGGCCCTTAATCGGCTAATAAGCGGAGTGGATATTCTTCAACATGTACTACGTGCAACTCTGAGTCAGAAAGACGGGCTATATCCGCGGCAGTCTGAGCGGATAAGCAAGCCTCTTTGGATGCATCTACTGCCAGTGGGATCTTCGTCGGTAGAATACTCATCTTCGCCTACCCTTTCTAAGCACAACCTAATAAGCCCCATCCTAGCCAGGTTTATATGCCGATAGTGCTGCCCGCCGCAGGGAGACTACTCGTTCTGGCCTCGTGTGGCTGAGAACAGGGCACCAAGAACGCTTGCTGCAGCTCCCACGAAAAGCGCCGTGTGGAAGCCAGATATGAAGGGAGCAGCCTCCTGCGCTGAGAGGCCTCGTGCAGTGGCTCCAGAGAAGATCTCGAACATCTGATCTACCGGCAGCGCGCTCGTGATGATCGAGATGGCAAGTGCTATGGAGAGCACTCCCCCCACGTTAGCTAGCAAGGCGCGTGTGCCGCTGGCAACCCCGCGCCGCTCTGGCCTAACCGAGTTCATTATGGCCCTAGT